>CAMFPJ010000005.1 GCA_945971755.1 uncultured Clostridia bacterium | reverse complement strand
CAGCGTCAGATGTGTATAAGAGACAGACTTAATTTTAACCGGTTTGCTTGTAATGTTCTCGATTGTTTCAGCAACGGCAACAGCAGCCATAACAGTTAAAAACTTTGAATTTTCCGGGGAAATATTTTCTTTTAAGAGAAGTGAAAAATATGCGCCTGTGCCTTTAGGAGAAACAAAACTTTTTCCGAGTCTTCCTCTGCCTGCACTTTGGAAATTTGCAGTTACAACCGTTAAATGCTGCAGTTTTTTATAATTATTTTTAACGTAAACATTAGTAGAATCAATTTCATCAAAATTTATAAAATTGAACTTCGGTTTTAGGTTATTCAAAGTATCTCTCCTTTCAAAATCTCTAATATTATAACTAAAGGACGAACTTTTATCAAGTTCGTCCTTTTTTAGCTTAATTATATATGCCAGATATCATCACAGTATTCTTTAATTGTTCTGTCAGATGAGAATTTTCCGGCATTACACATATTGAGCCAGCATTTTCTGTAAAATGCAGTTTTTTCTTTATAGTCGTTATTTACTCTTATTTTTGTTTTAACGTAATCGTCGAAATCAAGAAGTAAGAAATAATGGTCCGGCTCGTGCCAAGACGCTCCATCTAAAAGCGATGTATAAAGCTCTTTGAAAATCTTCGTTCGTCCGTCTTTAAGCGTACCGTCCACAAGAGCATCAAGAACCCGTTTTATTCTCTTATCGTTTTCATAATAGTCTTTTGAACAATAATGTTCTTTTATATCTTCAATTTTCTCAACGGTAGCGCCGAAAATATAGTTATTCTCTCCCCCTGCTTCACGGACAATTTCAATATTAGCTCCGTCAAACGTGCCGAGAGTTACTGCACCGTTAAGCATAAGTTTCATGTTGCCTGTGCCGCTTGCCTCTGTACCGGCAGTTGAAATCTGTTCGCTGACATCTGCGGCAGCAACAAGCTTTTCAGCATAAGACACATTGTAATCTTTAACAAATACAACCTTAATATATTTTGACACTTTTTCGTCTTTTTCAATAAGCTTTGACACTTCATTTATAAGTTTGATAATACCTTTTGCACGGGCATACCCGGGGGCTGACTTCGCACCGAAAATAAATGTTGTGGGTGTAAAATCTGTAAGTGTTCCCTCTTTTATCTCAAAATAAAGTTCTAAAATTGCCAAAATATTGAGTAGCTGTCGTTTGTACTCATGTAAACGCTTAATTTGGATATCGAAAATTGTATTCGGGTCAACAGAAAATCCGTCTTTTGCATTTATAAACTCCGCAAGTTGATTTTTCTTTATTTGCTTAATATCTGCAAAACGGGAAATTACGGAACCGTCATTTGCGAATCTTTCAAGTTCAGAAAGCTTACTAAGGTCTTTTACCCATTCGTCAGTTCCTAAAAGTTCTGTAATAAGTGATGAAAGTTCGGGGTTACAAAGATAAAGCCATCTTCTTTGGGTAATTCCGTTAGTCTTATTTTGAAACTTTTCAGGATAAATCTCATACCAATTTTTAAGAACGCTGTCTTTAAGAATTTCAGTATGAATTTCAGCAACACCGTTAATATATTTAGCGCAGAAAACCGCAAGATACGCCATGTGAACGCGTTTTTCCTGAATTATATACATTTTTTCGGCATCTGCTCTTTGAACACCCTTTTTATCAAGCTCTTTTCGAAGCTTTTTGTCAATCTTTTTAATAATATCAACAACCTGCGGGACGGTGTCTCGTATAATTTTCATATCCCACTTTTCAAGTGCTTCCTGCATTACGGTGTGGTTTGTGTAATTGAAAACATTTACGGTAATATCAAAAGCCTCGTCAAAAGAAAGCCCTTCACTGTCAGTTAAAAGGCGGATAAGCTCCGGAATTGAAATTACAGGGTGAGTATCATTAAGCTGAACAGTAACAAAATCTGCAAATTTTGAAAAATCTGTTCCGTGATATTTTTTATAGTTTCTTATAATGTCTTGAAGTGATGCACTTGAGAAAAAGTACTGCTGTTTCAGACGAAGCTTTTTGCCCTCGTTTGTGTCATCATTAGGGTAAAGGACTCTTGAAATATCCTCTGCCCTGTTTTTGACAGAAACAGATTTATCGTATTTTTGTTCATTAAATGTTTCAAAATCAAAAGGTTCCAACGATTCACTCTGCCAAAGGCGCAATGTACCAACATTATTAGTTCTGAAACCAACAATCGGCATATCGTAAGGAACAGCACGAACACTCATATTCTTAAAATCAACTCTTACGGTTTCATCCTCGTGTCTTACAGACCAAGGGTCACCGTAGCGCGTCCAATCGTCAACCTGCTCAATTTGAAAGCCGTCGGCAATTTCCTGCTTAAAGAGTCCGTACTTATAGCGAATGCCATATCCCAATAAAGGTTTTTCAAGCGTTGCGGCACTGTCTAAAAAACATGCGGCCAAACGGCCAAGCCCACCGTTACCGAGGGCTGCGTCTTCAATATCTTCCAAAAGATTAAGACTGGTTCCGAGTTCTTTTAATTCTTCTTGAACGGAATTTAATATTTCCTTGCTTGCAAGATTATTGTAAATTGCTCTTCCGACAAGAAATTCCGCAGAAAAATAGTAAGCGCATCTGTTTGAAATATGCCTTTCGCGACTTTCTTTCCAATCATCTGAAATAAACGACAAAAAAGCAGTTGAAATTACATCGTGAAGTTCAAATGATTTAAGTTCACCGATTTCTTTTTGATATTTTGCCTTTGAAATTATTTTTGCATCATCAATTATTTTTGACATTTATTACCACCCTTAGATTTCGGCAATCTCTTATAAAGATTTGTGTAATATCTAACTTTTTCGGCAAGCTCTGAGTTAATATTATTTTTTTCTGCTCGCCACTGCCAGTTATCGGTATCAGTTGAAGGAATATTCATTCTCGCATCAGTGCCAAGGCCTAAAATGTCTTGCATTGTGACAATTGCAGTGTCAGCATTGGAACTCCAACAAGCACGCATCATTCCCCAATTATATCCTTCGCGCTTTGTAAGCCCTAAATAATCTTTTGCGCGCTTACGAGTGCTTTTACTGGCATTCTTTATATATCCGTTTATTGTGTCATTATCGTGAGTGCCCGTGTAGCAAACGCTTTTCTTTGTAATGTTATGAAGAAGATAATCACTGTCATCATCAGAATCAAATGCGAACTGCAAAACTTTCATTCCGGGAAAGCCGCTTTGCTTAAGCATTTTTTTTACATCAGGCGTTAAAAATCCAAGATCCTCAGCAATAATATTTGTCTTACCGAGTGTTTGCTCAACGCTTTTGAAAAACTCAATTCCGGGGCCTTTTTTCCATTCACCGATTTTTGCGGTTTTGGCGGTTGCGGGAATACTGTAATATGACTCGAAGCCTCTGAAATGGTCAATACGAATGGTGTCAAACATTTTTGTTGTATGAGAAATTCGTTTTTTCCACCATTCGTAATCCTTATTTTTCATTTCATCCCAATTGTAAAGAGGGTTTCCCCAAAGCTGTCCGTCCTCAGTAAAGGCGTCCGGCGGGCAACCGGCAACATGGGTAAAATTACAGTTTTCATCAATTTGAAATAAATTCGGTTCTGCCCAAACGTCGGCTGAATCACCTGCTACATAAATCGGGATATCACCGATTATATAAACACCGTTTTTGTGAGCGTACTCTTTGAGATTATTCCACTGATTAAAAAATTCAAACTGAACAAATTTCCAAAAAGAAATTTCATTGGAATTATCTTTTTTGAACATGTCCAATGCAGATTTTTCACGCTTTTTGAATTTGTCCTCCCACTTGTACCATGGTTTACCTTCATTATAAAATTTTAATGTCATATAAAGCGAATAGTCCTCTAGCCAAAAACTGTTTTTATTAACAAATTCCTGATATTTGTCATCTTCGCAAAATCTTTCAAAGGCGAGCTTTAATACCGAAAATCTGTTTTCAAACAGTTTTGAATAATCCACCTTTACAGGATCTTTACCCCAATTTATGTTAGAGTATTCACTCTCTTTCAAAAGTCCGTCACGGCACAAAATATCCAAATCAATAAAATACGGATTGCCGGCAAAAGTTGAAAATGACTGATACGGACTGTCACCGAAAGAAGTGGGACACAGCGGCAAAATCTGCCAATAGTACTGCCCGGCCGATTTCAAAAAATCTACAAATCTGAATGCTTCTTTACCGAAAGTGCCGATACCCCAGTCACTCGGTAATGAGGAAATGTGCAAAAGCACACCGCTTGTTCTCATATTATCACAGCCTAATCAAAATACTACCGAATAATATATTATTTTTCTTGCAAAAAGTCAATCACATATCAGCTTTTCGCTGATCTTATCAAAAATATGGATTTTATCAATATCCACCGTAATGTCACAGTCTGTATCGTCACTCACAGTATGTGTTGACGGCACCTTTGCTGTAATTTTCTGTGTGCCTGCAGTTCCGTAAAGGAAATAATCTGAGCCTGTCATTTCAGCAATGTCAATATGGATTTTTATTTTGTCGGAAGATGTTCTGTCAATATAAAAACTTTCTGCGTGTAAGTCATCAGGACGGATACCGAGTATTACTTCTTTATTTCTGTAAAGTGAAAGAGAGTCATACATTCTTTCGGGAAGCCAAATCTTGAACGAATCTGAAACGGCGGCATATTTATTTTTAATTACTTCAATTTTAACATTAAGAAAATTCATTTGCGGAGAACCGATAAACCCTGCAACAAACATATTTTGAGGGTGATTGTACAGCTCTGTCGGGGTGTCAAATTGCATTACTTTTCCGTCTTTGAGAACTACAATTCTGTCAGCCATTGTCATGGCTTCGGTTTGGTCATGAGTAACATAAACAAATGTTGTCTGAAGTTTTCTATGAAGCATCGAAATTCTGCCTCTCATTTCTGTTCGCAACTTTGCATCAAGATTGGAAAGCGGCTCGTCCAAAAGAAAGACAGAGGGTTCACGAACCATTGCCCTGCCCAATGCTACTCTTTGTCTCTGTCCGCCGGAAAGTGCTCTCGGCTTTCTGTTAAGATAGCGTTCAATGTCAAGCATTTTTGCCGCTTCTTTCACCTTTCTATCTATTTCATCTTTCGGCACTTTTCTGTTGCGAAGTCCAAATGCCATATTTTTATAAACCGTCATGTGTGGATAAAGTGCATAGCTTTGAAAAACCATGGCAATATCACGGTCTTTCGGTGTAACATCATTTACCCTTCTATCTCCGATATAAAGATCTCCGTCTGTGATTTCCTCAAGCCCTGCAATCATACGAAGTGTAGTTGATTTTCCGCATCCTGACGGCCCTACAAGTATAATAAACTCTTTATCTTTAATATCAAGATTTAAGTTCTCGATTACAGTTGTGCCGTCTTCGTAAGTTTTTTTGATATTTTGAAGTTTTATTGTTGACATGTCTTCACCTTAACCTTTAACAGCTCCGTCAATTACACCTTTAATAATATATTTTTGACAGAACAGATAGAAAATCACAATAGGAATAATTGCAAGAACAAGCATTGCCATAAATCCGCCCCAGTCAATAGAGCCGTAAGCACCTTGAGTTGCAATTTGAATTGCTACGGACAATGTTTTGTTTTGAGTTCCGAGTAAAAGATAAGGAAGCAAAAAGTCATTCCATATCCACATTGCATTAAGAATTGCTACGGTAATTGCAGTAGGCTTAAGCATTGGAAAAACTACCGTAAAAAATGTACGAATGGGACCGCATCCGTCAATCATTGCGGCTTCTTCAATTTCCAGCGGCAGCCCGCGGATAAAACCGGCGAAAAGAAAGACCGACATACCCGAGCCAAATCCCAAATAGACAGGAATAATTCCCAAAACACTGTTAAGGCCGAGTTTTGTGCAAATATAAACCATTGTAAACATTACCATCTGGAACGGAACAATCATACTGAATAAGAACAAATAATAAATTGTTTTTGTAAATTTGCTTTTAACTCGTACAATAAACCACGCCGCCATAGATGTAAAAAATACAATCACAAGAACTGAACCGACAGTGATAATCAAAGTTCTTAAGAATGACGGAATAAGGTCAGACATTCTGATTCCGTTTACATAGTTTTCTATACCGACAAAAGTGTCTTTATCCGGAAACTTAAACGGACTTCCGACAATATTAAACTTCGACTTAAACGAATTCAGAATTACAAGATAAATCGGAAACAGAAATACCGTTGACCAAAAGAGAAGAAATACAAATGTTATTCCGTTTTTGATTCTTTTATCAGAATTCATTATGCTTCCTCCTCTTTTCGTCCCGTTATTTTAAGCTGAATAAAAGCAATAAGTGCAACAATAAGGAAAAATACAACCGCCTTAGCCTGTCCTACGCCTTGATAGCCTATTCTGCCGTAAAAGGTATTGTAAATATCAAGTGCCAGCATTGATGTTTGTTTTGCCGGAGCACCACCCGTGAGCGCTAAGTTTTGGTCAAAAAGCTTAAACGAATTTGTCAGTGTTAAAAATAAACATATTGTAACTGACGGCATAACCATTGGAATTATTACATTTCGAAGTACGGAAAAACGAGATGCTCCGTCAATTTGAGCGGCTTCAATAAGTTCAGACGGCACATTCTGTATTCCTGCGATATAAATTACCATCATATAACCTATTAACTGCCAGTTCATAAGAAAAACAAGTCCCCAAAAACCGTATTTTGCATCATAGGTAATGTCTAATCCAAAAGTACCGAGAACAGCATTTATCAGCAAATTCCAGATGTAACCGAGAACAATTCCACCTATTAAATTAGGCATAAAAAACACCGTTCTGAAAACTTTTGTTCCCTTAATTCCTTTTGTCAAAAGTAACGCCAGAGAAAATGCAAAAAAGTTAACGGTTATTACTGAAACAAAAGTGAATTTAACGGTAAACCACAAAGCATTAAGGAAATTTTTATCTCTTGTAAATGCCGTAATATAATTTTGTATTCCTATGAAAGAAGCATTTTCAACAGTTGTAAATTCCGTAAATGACAGATAAATTCCGAGAACAAACGGAATTATAAATACAATAAAAAATGAAAGTGCAGCCGGCATCAAAAATACGGGAAAATACTTTTTTATTGATTTTTCCAAAAAAATTCACCTTCTAAACAATGCCCTGCTTGTGCAGGGCAAATTTTTATCTACTTTCTGATTCCCATTCTTCTACAAACAATTTTTTAACATCGTCCCATGATTTTGAGCCTTGTGCATACTGTAAAAGTACTGCGCCGAAGTCATTTTTGAAGTTTTGACTCGGGAAAATTGTAAAATACCAAGGAATTGTTACAGTGTCCTTTTTATCCATCCAACGAACAACTTCTTTTGCAAGAGGGTCATTGGGGCTTTCCTCTTCTGTAAAGGTATCAAACGGAGAAATCATATCAAGTTCATTGATAACAAAATCTTTACCTGTTTTGCTTGAGAAAAGCCAATAAATAAACTCTTCGGCATTTTTTCTCTCTGCTTCGGATGCCTTTGCATTTATAGCAAAAAAGTTTTCGGTACCGACACAAAGCCCTTGCTTTTCTTCACCTTCAATACCCATATAAATCGGCAAAAACTTAATATTTTCAGCCTTAACCTTATTACCCGAAATGCCTTTTATCTGAGACCAAGCCCAGTTTCCGTTTTGAACCATAGCACATTCACCGAGTGCGAATTCAGCCATTGATTCATCAACAATTTTTGATCCGAGAACCTTTTTCTCAACAGTTGAGTTATTGATATATAAATCAAAAATATTCTTGAAATTTTCCGAATAATCAAAATTTATTTTTTTAGTATCTTCGCCAGCTAAATCTATATTATTCTTTTGAAATTCATAAAAAACCGGAATATTTGCCAAATGTGTCTGCCATCTCCAATCTTCGCCTGTTTTTAGTGATGTTGCTGCAAATACACCTTTTATTCCAAGCTCGTCCTTATGCTTTTGCATATCTTCTGCAAGTGCTTTAAGTGTTGCAAAACTGTTGACATCATCCATGGAATTTATGTCAACCGCTTTGTTTTTAAGAGTAAAGTATTTATCTGTAATTTCCTTATTATATATAATGCCGTAACCCTCAACAACATAAGGGATACCGTAAACATTGCCATTGACAGTTACCGCAAGACTTTTGTCTGTCAAATGCTTATAAAGTTCGGTATTTTTAAGGTCAGCGCAATAATCTTTCCAGTTGAGATAACCCTTAGGTCCGTTGATTTGGAAAAGCACAGGTGCTTCTTTTGTTCCCATTTTGGCGGCAAGTGTTTGTTCATAGTTACCGCTTGCGGCTGTTTCTACAATCAGTGTTTTGCCTGTTTCATCTTTGTATGCTTTTGCAATTTTTTCATAAACAGATGCAACCTCAGGCTTAAAGTTCAAGAACCTTATTGTGTCACTTGTTTGAGTTGTCGGTGTATTGGCATTATTTTTTCCGCAACCAGTAAAAGACATACAAATAATTATTCCGGCAAGAAATACCGATAAAATTTTTCTCATTTTTTTACCTCCAAATTAAGCACATTTTTTATGTGCTGTCTTTTTATATATTTTTACCAAATAAATCGTAAAAAATTCCACGAAATACTTATTAAAAAACATTGTTTTTTTTTGTGTTTTGAATTATAATGTTAAATATATTGACGAACGAGGGCGAAAATATGAAGTTGTTAGAAGAAAGAATTTTGAGTGACGGCAAAATTTATGAAGGAAATGTATTAAAAGTTGACAGTTTTCTTAATCATCAGCTTGATGTAAAGCTTCTTTCGGAAATAGGTGCGGAATTAAAAAGATTGTACGGCAACTGCGGCATTACAAAGATACTTACCATTGAAGCTTCGGGCATCGGTGTAGGTTGTATGGTGGCGCAGTTTTTTGATTGTCCTCTTCTCTTTGCCAAGAAAACCAAAACAATTAACATTAAAGGTGACGTTTATCATAGCTGTGTTGAATCTTTTACACACCAGTGTGTTTATGACGTTATCGTTTCAAAAGATTTCTTAAAATCCGAAGATACGGTTTTAATTGTTGATGACTTTCTTGCGAAAGGTAATGCACTTAACGGTCTTATTGATATTGTAAATCAGTCAGGCGCACGTCTTGCGGGATGCGGAATTGCTATTGAAAAAGCATTTCAGGGCGGCGGAGACGCTCTGCGTCAAAAAGGAATCAGAGTTGAATCAATGGCAATTATTGAACAGATGGATTCCGGTACCGGAGAAATCATATTCGGAACACGTAACTAACAGCATAAGCTGTTAAAATAAACACAAAGGAGAAAAAACATGAAAAATCTCAAAAAAGTACTTGCAGTAGTTATGGCTATTGCACTTATCGTTACTTGCTTTGCTGCTTGTGGCGGTAATGAAAACAAAGAGCCTGAAACAAAATCAGTTAAAGCTGCTCTTATCTGTTTGCATGGAGACTCTTCAACTTATGACAAGAACTTCATCGATGCTTTCAAACAGGCTTGTGCTAACAAAGGTCTTACTGTTGACGATTACACAATCGTTACTGACATTCCCGAAGGCACAGCTTGCTATGACCAGGCTGCTGACTTGGCAGAAACATACGACATTATCTTTGCTGACTCATTCGGTCACGAACCTTATATGATTCAGGCAGCTAAAGAATTCCCTAATGTTCAGTTCTGTCATGCAACCGGTACAAAGGCTCATACAGAAGGCGTTGCAAACTATCATAATGCATTTGCTTCAATCTATGAAGGTAGATACCTTGCAGGTGTTGCAGCAGGCTTAAAGCTTGTTGAACTTTACGGTGATGCTGAAGGTAAAGTATCTGATGAAAACGCAAAAATCGGTTATGTTGGTGCTTGGCCTTATGCTGAAGTTATCTCAGGCTACACATCATTCTTCCTTGGCGCTAAATCAGTAGTTGAAAACGCTACAATGGAAGTTCGTTATACAAACTCTTGGTATGATGAAGCAGCTGAAAAGACAACAGCTCTTGCACTTATCGACAACGGTTGTAAATTGATTTCACAACACGCTGACTCTTGGGGTGCACCTACAGCTTGTGAAGAAAAAAATATTCCTAACGTTTCTTACAACGGCTCTACTGTTGAAAAATGTCCAAACACATTTATCATCGCGTCAAAAATCAACTGGGCACCATATTTCGAGTATGCTATCGACTGTGTTCAGAACGATAAAGCAATCGACACTGACTGGACAGGTACAATTGCTACCGGTTCCGTAGAAATTACAGCTCCTGGTACTGCTGCTGCAAAGGGCACACAGGAAAAACTTGATGCTGTTATTGCAGGTCTTAAAGATGGTTCAATCAAAGTATTTGACTGTTCAACATTCACAGTTGACGGTAAGCCGTTAACTTCATTTATTGCTGACGTTGACGATGCAGGCGACTTTGTTCCCGAAACAGAAGTTGTTGAAAAGTCCGGTGACATTACTTTCGTAAATGAAAGTGCAAAACGTTCAGCTCCTTACTTCAACATTATTATTGACGGTATTACAGCTGTTACTGAATAATTAGTCTTAAAATTATTCTTGTTTAACAAATTCGGAAAGGCGAAGTTATTACGCTTCGCCTTTCTTGAGTGATAAGCAAAAATTAAAATCCTTTTTATTTAAGGAGTTTCTTATGGAAAAAACTGTTATTTTGCAATTAAAAAATATTACAAAAAAATTTGGCACTAAGGTTATTGCAAACAATAATGTTAGTTTAGATGTATATAAAGGTGAAATTCTTTCTATTCTCGGTGAAAACGGTTGTGGAAAAACAACCCTTATGAATATGGTTGCCGGAATATATTATCCGGATTCCGGTAAAATTCTTATAAATGGAGAAGAAGTTATTATTCGTTCCCCTCGTGATGCCTTTGATCACAAAATCGGTATGATTCACCAGCACTTCAAATTGATTGACATTTTTAGTGCGGCACAAAACGTTGCATTGGGTGTTGAAGGTGAAAAATTTAATCTTAAGGAAGTAAATAACCGTATTAAAGAAATGGCAAAAAAATACGGATTCAATATAAATCTTGATAAGAAAATATATGAAATGTCCGTTTCTGAAAAGCAAACTGTTGAAATCTTAAAGGTTTTATACAGAGGTGCTGACATTCTTATATTAGACGAACCTACAGCAGTTTTAACTCCACAAGAAATCAGAAGTTTATTCAAAGTATTACGTGCTATGAGAGATGATGGCAAATCAATCATTATCATTACGCATAAGTTAAATGAAGTTATGGAAATCTCTGACAGAGTTGCCGTTTTACGTAAGGGTGACCATATTGCTACTGTAAACACTTCAGAAACTACCGAAAAAGAGCTTACTGAAATGATGGTTGGCGAAAAGGTGGACCTTAACATCAACCGTACAGAGCCTGTGGACAGCAAATTAAGGCTTTCGGTTTCCGGCTTGACAGTAAAAAGTCCTGACGGCTACAACGTGGTTGATAACGTTTCATTTGAGGCTTTTGGCGGTGAAATCCTTGGTATTGCCGGTATTGCCGGAAGCGGCCAAAAAGAACTACTTGAAGCAATTGCGGGACTTAATAACTATGAAAGCGGTTCGTTGATTTATTATCATCCAAAAAAAGGCAAGCCCGTTTCATTTTTTCATAAAACATATAAACGTGTCATGGAACTTGCCCGTGAAAACTCATTTATGGATGTAAACGGAAATGATGTTGACTTTTCTAAATTATCTAAAAAAGAAATCAAAGAACTTGTAAGCAGTGAGAAAATCATTTTCAAAGAAGATGAGGTCATTGACTTAAAAGATAAATCTCCAAGAGAAATCCGTGAACTTGGTATCCGTCTTTCATTTGTCCCGGAAGACAGACTCGGTATGGGTCTTGTCGGTAATATGGACATTGTAGATAATATGATGCTTCGCAGTTATCGTAAGGGTAAGTCGATGTTCCTTGACAAAAAACGCCCTCAGGATCTTGCAGACAAAATCATCAGCGACTTAAAAGTAAATACTCCTGACTCGCATACTGCAGTCAGAAAATTATCAGGCGGTAATGTTCAAAAGGTACTTGTCGGTCGCGAAATTGCGGCTGCTCCCGCAATTTTAATGACTGCCTACCCTGTTCGCGGCCTTGATATTAACTCGTCATACACAATATACGGTCTTCTTAATGAACAAAAGCAAAAAGGTGTTTCTGTAATTTTTGTCGGTGAAGATTTAGACGTTTTAATGGCACTTAGTGACAGAATCTTAGTATTAAGCGGTGGTAAGGTTTCAGGTATTGTTGATGCCAGAACAACCACTAAAGATGAAATAGGTCTGTTAATGGCACAATCTAACAAGAACGAGGTGACAGAATGAAAAAGAGTAAAAACAACTTAAAAGAACCTTTTGTTCGAATCGTTAAACGCGATAATATCAAAGTTCAACAAGTAATTCTTATTTATGTCCTCGCAATTATTTGCGGACTGCTTTTAAGCAGCCTGATTTCTGTAATGTTCTCACAAAAGGGCTTGGATGATTTCTTTAAATCATTGTTTACCGGTGCTTTGGGAAGCGAACGCAAAATCTGGCTTTTACTTCAGGATACCGCCCTCCTTCTCGGTACATCAATGGCATTACTTCCTGCATTCAAGATGAAATTCTGGAATTTAGGCGGTAATGGTCAGATTCTTGTCGGTTGCCTCGCTGCAATTGCCTGTATGTTTTACCTTGGTGGCAAAGTTGATGATTCTATTATCATTTTACTTATGCTTATAGCAAGTATAGCCGCAGGTGCAATATGGGCAGTTATTCCGGCTATTTTCAGAGCAAAATTCAATACTAATGAATCATTGTTTACTCTTATGATGAACTATATTGCTCAAGGTCTTGTTTCTTTGTGCATTACAATCTGGGTAAAATCAGGTTCAGGTGTTTTAGTTCCGATTCCTTATGGTAATATACCTGATATTGGAAACAAATATTTGTTACCCATCATTTTGTTTATAGTAATAACAATTTTAATGCATATTTATCTTCGTTCATCAAAACACGGTTATGAAATATCAGTTGTCGGTGAAAGTATAAATACAGCAAAATATGTTGGAATTAAGGTTGATAAGGTTATAATAAGAACAATGATTTTATCAGGCGCTATCGCAGGTCTTGTCGGTTTTGTCCTTGCAGGTTCGGTTAACCATACAATCAGTACTGCTTCGGCAAATAACATGGGCTTTACAGGCATAATGGCGACTTGGCTTGCATCATTTAACCCATTGATTATAATTCTTACAAGCTTTTTCATCACCTTTATTTCAAAAGGTATGGTAGAAGTAAGAAAGACATTTATGTTTACAAATGATTCAATATCAAACATTGTTGTTGGTATTGTATATTTTGCAGTAATCATTTGTTCATTCTTTATTAACTATAAACTTGTGTTCAGAAAAAAAGAAAAGGAGGAAATTAAGAAATGACAGTTACATTCTTAATAAGTGCCATTGCAATCGGCACAGTTCTTCTTTTTGGATGTATCGGCGAAACAATTACGGAAAAAGCCGGTCACTTGAACCTTGGTATTCCCGGTATTATGTGTACAGGTACTGTTGGCGGTTGCCTTTTTGTAAGCTTGTATATGAACAGTCTTGAGGTTGTCGAAAACGCTTCTTGGATAATGCTTATTTTATCCTCCCTTTTCGGTGCATTTCTTTTTGCATCTCTAACAGGCGGTATTTATGCAGTAATGACAATAACATTCCGTTGTAACCAGAACATTACAGGTCTTGCAATTACAATTTTCGGTAATGGCTTGACGCAGTTCTTAATGCACTCTTACGTTGATAAAAGTAATTTTTCTACTGCTGGTAAAATTATTTCAAAATGCTTACCGTTTGCAGAAAACTCAGATGGTATTGTAAAAGTATTATTCGGTCACGGTTTTTATGTGTATCTTGCTATCATTATTGCTTTAATAACTACTTTTATATTTAACAGAACAAAGGTCGGACTTAATCTTCGTGCAATCGGTGAAAACACAGCAACTGCTGATGCAATGGGAGTTAATATCACGTTATACAAATATGTTGCAATTTTATTAGGTAGCGGTATTGCCGGTTTTGGTGGTGTTTTCTACATTATGGACTATGTTAAAGGCAGTTGGGAAAACGCGTCAACAATCGAAGCCTTCGGTTGGCTTGCAATTGCACTTGTAATTTTCACATTATGGAAGCCTAATATTTCAATAATTGGTTCATATCTTTTTGGTGCATTATATATTGCGGCATTTGCCTTTGGAAATATTTCATTCACCGGACGTGAAGTTTTAAAAATGTTACCTTACGTAATTACAATTATAGTTTTAATTATTACAAGTATGATGAACAAAAAAGAGAATCAACCTCCTGCTGCACTTGGATTATCATATTTTAGAGAAGACAGATAAAAAGGAAGTATTATTATGAATAATAAATTTGATGTTATTATTATCGGTGCAGGTCCTTCGGGAATTTTCTGTGCTTATGAACTTTTGGCTAAAAAGCCCGATATTAAAATTCTTATGATTGAAAAAGGCAGGTCAATTGAGCGCAGAGCTTGTCCTAAGAGAAAAACAAAAAAATGCGTTGGTTGTCAGCCTTGCTCAATCACTACAGGCTTTGCCGGAGCCGGTGCATTTTCTGACGGTAAACTTTCACTTTCGCCAGATGTTGGCGGCAACTTACCCGAAATTCTCGGCTATGAAAAAACTATGGAACTTTTGAAAGAGGCAGACAAAGTTTATCTTGATTTCGGTGCTGATACAAACATTTACGGTGTAGATAAGCAAAAGGAAATCGAAGAAATACGCAGAAAAGCAATCAATGCAAACTTAAAGCTTATTGAGTGCCCTATTCGCCATTTAGGCACAGAAGAGGGCTATAAAATTTACGGCAGAATTCAGCATTATTTGCAGGACAACGGCTGTAATATAATCTTTGATACAATGGTTTCGGATATTGTTATTGAAGACGGTAAAGTAAAGGGCATTGTTGCCAACGGCGAAACCTACTATTCAGACAAAATTGTTGCAGCAGTTGGCCGTGAAGGCGCAGAATGGCTTAGTCATATCTGTAAGGACCATGGAATTGAAACACAGGTGGGCACAGTTGACGTAGGTGTTCGTGTTGAAGTTCGCGACGAAGTAATGAAGTTCCTTAACGAAAATCTTTATGAAGCAAAGCTCGTTTACTACTCACCTACTTTTGATGACAAGGTTCGTACTTTCTGTACTAACCCGTCAGGTGAAGTAGCTACTGAATACTATGACAACGGACTTGCAGTTGTAAACGGTCACGCATACAAATCAGCAGAATATAAAACGAACAACACTAACTTTGCACTTCTGGTTTCAAAGAATTTTACAAAGCCGTTTAAATCCCCCATTGAATACGGTAAGCACATAGCACAGCTCAGCAACATGCTTTGCGACGGAAAAATTCTTGTTCAAACCTACGGCGACTTTAAGCGAGGCAGAAGAACTACCGGCGAACGTCTTTGCAGAAACAATCTTATCCCCACTCTTAAAGATGCAGTTCCCGGAGATTTGTCACTTGTGTTCCCCCACAGAATAATGGTGGATATTCAGGAAATGCTTGAGGCACTTGATAAAGTAACACCCGGTATCGCAAGTGATGAAACTCTTCTTTACGGTGTTGAGGTTAAATTCTATTCAAACAAAGTTGTTGTTAATGAGGACTTTGAAACCAGTGTCAACGGACTTTATGCAATCGGTGACGGCGCTTCTGTCACAAGAGGTCTTATGCAGGCTTCATCAAACGGTATCAGCGTTGCAAGAAGTATTCTTAAAACACTTTAATTTGATAAATAAAACGGGGCTTTTAAGTCCCGTTTTTTAAGGTAAAAAAATTATGTTAATTTCTTTAGATTCTGTTTCAAAAAGTTTTCTTGATAAACCAATACTTAAAAATGTAACTCTTTCGGTTAACGATAGGGACAGAATCGGTCTGCTCGGAATTAACGGCGTCGGTAAATCTACGCTGTTAAACATTATCTCCGGAAATCTCGATTATGACAACGGCACTGTTTCCGCAAAAAAAGGCCTTAGAATCGGATACCTGAAGCAAAATGAAGCACTCAATTCACAAAATACGCTTAAGGAAGAAATTGAAGATTCACTTAAAGAGGTTTTTGAAACAAGAAAAGCTATTGAACTTATATCCTCCAAAATGGCGTCCGCAAAAGGAGACAAATACACCGCACTTTCGGCAGAATATGAACGCCTTACAAATATTTATGAATCTTTTGACGGTCACAATGCTGAAGTGAGAATAAACACCGTTCTCAACGGAATGGGCTTTGGAAACTTTGATATTAACGGCAGTATCTCCGTGCTTTCAGGCGGTGAAAAAACAAGATTTGCAATGTGCAAAATTCTTGTTCAGAACCCTGAACTTTTAATTCTCGACGAACCCACTAACCACCTTGATTTTGAAATGCTCGGTTGGCTTGAGCAATATCTTTCATCTTACAAGGGTGCAGTAATTGTTGTATCCCATGACAGATATTTTCTTGACTCTGTATCTTCTGATATTTGTGAAATTGAAAATGGGGAATTAGTCCGCTATAAGGGCAGTTATTCAGCATTTTTACACCATAAAGAAGAACGTGTTAAAGTCCTTACAAGAGAATACGAAAAGCAGCAAAGAGAACTTGAACAGCTTCGCGACTATGTCAGGCGCAACATCGAAAAGTCAAGTAGCACAAACAGCGTCGGTTCACGCGTTAAAGCTTTGGAAAAGGCTGAATTACTTGCCAAACCTAATCCCAAACCGAAAGACCTTGTTATTTCTTTTCCCTGTGACATTGAACCGCACAAAGTAATTCTTGAATGTAAAGATATGTCGCTTACGGTCGGCAAAGGCGAAACCGCAAAAAAGTTATTTACGAATTTGAATATTGAAATTCTTCGCGGAGAAAAAGTTGCTTTTGTGGGCAAAAACGGAATCGGTAAATCTTCTTTTCTCAAAGCAATACTCAAAAAAATACCCTATGAAGGCTCTGTAAAATGGGGCGGTAATGTAAAAATTTCATATTTTGATCAAGAACTTTCTTCACTTGATTTGAATGCTACCGTTCTTGACTCTGTTCACAGAAAATTCCCGAGCAAAACCGAATTTGAAATTCGCAGTATGCTTGCACGTTTTCTCATTGAAGGCGAAGATGTTTTTAAGCGTGTTCGCGAAATGTCAGGCGCCAACAGAGCAAAAATTGTTCTTTGTATTATTTCCTTTGAGCGGTCAAATGTGCTTGTATTGGACGAGCCCACCAATCACCTTGACTACAAGGCAAAAGAGGCTTTAGACAAGGCTTTATGGGAATATAATGGTACAATTATTTGCGTTTCCCATGACCGATATCTTCTGAATTCCGTTCCAAACAGAATTGTTGAATTGACCGGCAACGGTGCAGTTATTTACAACGGAAATTACAATTATTACAAGGAGCATAAAATATCTCCTGCCATTGAGAATAATCAAAAAGAAAAAAGCGAAAATGCAAAGGAATATGACGCCGCCCGCAAAAACAAAGCGGAGGACAGAAAACGCCGAGCAAAGCTCATGAATCTTGAAAAAGAGATAAATACTTTACACTCTGAAATAAATGAACTGAAAAAATTATCTGATTCTCAAGAAGTAGTCAGCGATTATGTTAAACTTTCAGAACTTCTTAATCAGATTTCCGAAAAGCAAGATACGCTCGATTCACTTGAAACGGAATGGCTTGAGCTTTCATAATTAAATGCCGAAAGATGACGTCGGAAGAACCGAGTATTCAGGTTTTTCCGACGGTATTTTTGTTCCCTTAAGCCTACATCCTGCGAACAATGTATTTTTACCGTAGCGCTCTTTAATTGAAATTGATGCTCCCTCTGCATTATTTAACTTTTCGCGCCGTGCCATATCGTAACCCAGTTCAATTTGTTGTGGAGCTGAAGAACCGATTAAATTAAATGTTCTAACTGTTACCGCACGAATATTTTTTGCCCATACGAAATTTTTTAAAAAGATTTCTACAGCCTTTTCGGTTATTTCTGTTTTGTTATCAGTAGGAAAAATAAAGTTGGATGAATATACTTTAACGTCAAGGTCATCTGTTTTAATTATAATCTGCATGGAATTGGCCTCTAACCGCTCTAAAACAAGTTTTTCCGAGACAAGTGAAGATAGTTCATGAATAACTCTAATAACCTCCTCATCGTTTTTTAGGCTGTCCACGCACGTAATTCCCCTGCCTATGCTTTTAATCGGCGACCGTTCGCCCATATAAGCTACGGGAGATGCGTCAAGCCCTTTTGCAACAAGCCAAAGTCCGTATCCGTTTTTTCCCAAAATTTTCCTTGCAAAATCGGGTGAAGAAGCCGCAAATTCTCCAACGGTATAAATTCCGAATTTTTTTAGTGTTTCCACCGTGCTTCTGCCGGCAAAAAGCAAATCTCCAACCGGCAGAAGCCAAACCTTACTTTGAAAATTCTCTTTTGATATTACAGTTACTGCGTCAGGCTTTTTCATATCGCTTCCGAGTTTTGCAAAAGCCTTACAAAATGACACACCAACGGAAATAGTCATTCCTGTTTCTGCCTTTACTCTTTTGCGAAGTTCATTAGCGATATCTTCGCCATTTCCAAACAATCTGACACTTCCTGTAACGTCAAGCCAAGCTTCGTCAATTCCGAAAGGCTCAATCATATCGGTGTATTCTTTATAAATTTCTCTTACTTTTCGAGAGAGCTTTAAGTAAAGGTCAAAGTCAGGGTTTACTACTATTAAATTTCTGCATTTTATTTTTGCTTCAGATATTTTATCGCCTGTTTTAATGTCAAACTTTTTAGCTTCCATAGATTTTGCTAAAACTATTCCGTGGCGGTCTTTTTCATTTCCGCAAACCGCTAAAGGTTTTCCCAAAAGTTCAGGATTTCGAGAGCATTCTGCCGAAGCATAAAAATTATTCAAATCACAATGAAGTATTACTCGTTCCGTATTATCACCTACTTTATGAAATAATTATACAGAACAAATGTTCGTTTGTCAAACGGAAAAATTTAGAGCCGAGAGAACTCGGCTCTTTCAGTTAATCAAGGGTTAAACTTGTAAAAAGTTGGAAGTGGTCGCTTGGGTAAACTCCATTATAAGTATCAGTTAAAACCTTATATGAATTAACTGTAATACCCTCTTTTGAAATCATAAAGTAATCAATACAATTTCTGTCTAAAGCTTCACCGAAATTTTGGTAAGTGCAACTTGTCATTGTGTTTTTAGTTTGATATTTTGCATCAAGGAAGTTTTCAGTAACAGCTCTATATGTTTCTGAATCTTCTTCTGCGTTAAAGTCACCCATAATCAGTGAAGGAAGTGAACCAAACTCTTTGATTTTCTCAAGGACTACTGCAATCCCGTTAATTCTGGCTTCATCACTAACATGATCAAGATGAGTGTTAAAAACAACAAATTGCTTTGCGGAAAAAATATCCTCAAGTATTACATAACTGCAAATTCTGTAACAAGCGGCACCCCAGTCTTTACTCATTTGGTCAGGAGTTTCAGAAAGCCAAAAGGAACCTTTTTCAATGAGTTTATAAAGGTCTGTTCGGTAAAATACAGGGCAGCCTTCGGAATTGAACGCATTATCACGGTATGTAATTACGGAGTCATACTGTGGGAGAGTGTCACAAAGATATTTGTACTGCCATTTTGTTGCTTCTTGGAAGCCGATTACACCGGGATACTCTTTTTCAATTCCGTTCAAAACGAGGTCTGCTCGGTAAAACCAGTTCTTTTTTCCTAAATCTGTGGGATTAATGCAACGGAGATTGCAGCTCATTACTCTGATTTCGCCTGCTGAAACAGACTCTTGAGGATACTGAATTTCACGAGCTTTCTTATTTTGTTTGAAATGCGGATAATAAATAAACATAAGTCCGCTCCGAACAATTACAACTGAGAGTATAATAGCAATAAATGCCAAAACTATTCTTTTAATTATCTTTTTCATATATAACACCTCTAATGTTATTTGTATCTTGCTTCGTGAGGTTATTATACCACATCAACTCTGCAAATGCAAAATAAAAAGCTAAAAAGAACTCAAAAAATTCGAAAAAAGGCTTGCAAATTCAAAATATATATGGTAGTATATTAGCCGTTGGTTATCCGGGTGTAGCGCAGCTGGTAGCGCGCTTGACTGGGGGTCAAGAGGCCGTGAGTTCAAGTCTCGCCACTCGGACCATATTGAGTATTCATAAGGGATTTGACTTGTGAATACTCAATTTTTTGCTTAAAATAGAGTTTTGTATTTAATTTATTAGTTTTTATGTATCGTCGCATTCCTTTCGGAGTGCGACTTTTGTGGTTTTAGGGTGCGGGTCTCCGGTGGAGACCTTTGAATGCATTTGCATTCAAAAGCACTGACCGAGCCGGCAGGCGAGACACCCCTAACAAGTAGAATTTGTATGCACAAATTCAATGCTTGTTAAGACTTATGCCACGCTTTTTTACTGCTTTTTCGGTTGGTTTGCTAAAGCATTTTTTCACTTCCTTTACTTAAAAATTTTGCATTAAAAAATCCTCGCACTTAAACTTAAAGTACAAGGATATGTACACAACACTGTCAATGTTGGGGAATAATAATTATTGAAATCATTGACGAATTGTAGTAGAATACTGTAAATATGTTATGTGAGGTCTCACTATGGTAGCAAAAGAAGTCAATATCAAAGAACATATTAAATCCTTTGAATTGTGTGAAGAAAACGGAAAACTTGTTCTCTGTACGGTGCTTTCCTCAGGCACAAGTGTTAATATCAACCAATGCTTTTAATCGGTGCATTGACAAAAAATACCGAAACCGACCAACAAGACGTTGATATAATTAAAATTCAGTCTTATACGGAAAATATGGAAATATTCAGATAATTACTATAAAACGGCGGAGATATAAATTGAAAGCAAATACAACAGATTTACTGACGGGTAGTCCCGTTAAAAGCATTGTGCGGTTTGCCTTGCCGATTATGGCAAGTTCAATGCTACAATACAATTATAATTTAGTTGATAATATTATTGTGGGGCGTTTTGTGGGAACAAACGCTCTTGCCGCTGTGGGCAATGTGGGCTCAATAAACAGTTTTATTATCGGCGCGGCTTTGGGGCTTACGGCTGGTTTTACAATACCCGTTGCCCAATCTTTCGGGGCGAGAAATGAAA
This sequence comes from uncultured Clostridia bacterium, assembly GCA_945971755.1. Classification (GTDB taxonomy): domain Bacteria; phylum Bacillota; class Clostridia; order Oscillospirales; family Acutalibacteraceae; genus Fimenecus. The sequence goes on along the minus strand of CAMFPJ010000005.1, from coordinate 978 downwards.
AGAAAATGAATAGATACGCCGCCAACAGTATTTCGCTGTCTATTTTAATCGGTCTTATAATGGTAGTGTTAGCCCACATACTTTCCCGACCGCTTTTGCGTTTGATAGATACACCGGAAGAAATAATTGACTTGTCCGCATCATATATTAACATTCTGTATTATGCCGTACCTGTGCAAATGTCTTTGAATAATTTTAATGCGTTGGCACGTGCCGTAGGCGAAAGCAAGAAACCACTTTATTTCCTCATTGTCAGTGTGTTTGTCAATTTAGGGCTTGACATACTTTTTGTTGGCGTATTTAAATTCGGGGTTGTAGGTGCTGCGTGGGCAACATTCATATCACAATCAACTGCCGCTGTTCTTTCGGCTGTATATATTTTCAAATACAATCCGATTTTATCAATACATATTCATGATTTACTGCCAACCCGTGTTGAAAGTTTACATCAACTGCGTCTTGGTGTTCCGCTTTCGTTACAGTTTACAGTTACTTCTATTGGCTCAATGGTGTTACAGACTGCAATAAACAGTTTCGGTGCCAATGTAATTGCAGGATTTACCGCCGCCGCAAGGGTTGAACAAGTCACAAATATTCCAATGTCGGGATTAGGCGTCGGTACAATGACTTTCGTATCGCAAAACTTCGGTGCAAAGCAGTATGACCGAATTGTAAAAAGTGTTAAAAAGATTTTTTGGCTTGATATCGGTGTTTCGGTTGTGTGCAGTGCGGTGTTAATGTCTGTGGGACCTCTGGCGGTACGGCTATTTATTAAAACCCCCAATGAAGAAATGCTCTATGCTTCAAAGCATTATTTGATAGCGATAAGTGCTTGTTACAGCCTTGTTGCAATCCTGTTTGTTTTGCGAAATACATTACAAGGATTAGGCTGTACCTATGCCAATACTGTTGCAGGAATAGGCGAGTTGTTCGGCAGACTTACAATAGCATTACTTCTAAAACCGCTGTTCGGTTTTT
>CAMFPJ010000004.1 GCA_945971755.1 uncultured Clostridia bacterium | reverse complement strand
AATCCCCGGTGGATCACCATAAAAGGTAACCAAAAGGTTGCCTTTTCTTTTTTGTCCTTTTTTATAATGCAGCGGATTCGAACCCGAGAGGGTTTTTGCGTTAAGAAAACAATTCAGTGAATTGTTTTCAGCAAAAAGCGAGAGGCGGGTACTGAAATTCAAGGAATTTCGGTCGCCGAGCGAAAGAAATGCGAAGCATTTAGTCGAATCCCCGGTGGATCACCATAAAAGGTAACCAAAAGGTTGCCTTTTCTTTTTTTGTTCTTTTTCAGTGGTTTAGAACCGTCCCCTGTCCATTCCAAAAAGACCACCTTAAAGGTGGCCTTTAATCTTTATTATATTATATACTCTCAACAAAACGCATAAATGCCCTGCGTCCGTCCTCGGTGCACTTGTAAACGCCTGAGTCTTCAAGCACTCCGACGAAAACCTTGCCAACCTCAGTTTTGAGAATATCCATAACATTATCTTTGGTAATACTGTCATAATTCTTCATAAACTCATAAGCCCAGTCGGCATGCTTCTCAATTTTTTCGTTTGAACGGATATCCTTGTTATCAACAATGTATTCCGCAAGAATTTGGAGTTCTTCTTTAAGTCTTGACGGAAGAACCGCAAGTCCCATAACCTCAATAAGACCGATATTCTCTTTCTTAATGTGGTGATATTTTTCATGTGGGTGGTAAACGCCGAGCGGATATTCGCCGGTTGTAATGTTGTTGCGAAGTGTTAAGTCAAGTTCAAATGTGTCACCGACTTTTCTTGCAATCGGTGTAATTGTGTTGTGCTGTTCACCGTCGGTTTCAGCGAAAATAAATGCCTCTTCGTCTGTGTAGCTTCTCCACTTTTTAAGAATTATATCAGCAAGCTCAATAATTCTGTCGCTGTTTTTTGAGCGGAGTCTGATAACAGACAAAGGCCATTTAACAATGCCTGCTTCAACATCTTCAAAGCCTTTAATTGTGAAACTGTTTTCTATCGGCGCTTTTGCCATAGCAAAAGTGTAATGGCCGCCTTGATAGTGGTCGTGAGAGAGGATAGAGCCGCCAACTATCGGTAAATCGGCATTTGAGCCGAGAAAATAGTGGGGGAATAACTTAACAAAATCAAAAAGCTTTTGAAAGGTCGCTTTTTCAATTTTCATCGGTGTATGCTCACCGTTAAACACAATACAATGTTCATTATAGTAAACATAAGGGGAATATTGGAAACCCCACGGGGAGTTGTTAACGGTAATGGGGATAACTCTGTGATTTTGACGTGCGGGGAAGTTTGTTCTGCCGGCGTAACCTTCGCACTCTTTACAAAGCATACATTTCGGATAGCCTGACTGCTTTTGAAGCTTTGCAGCTGCAATGGCTTTCGGGTCCTTTTCAGGCTTTGACAGGTTAATTGAAATATCAATGTCACCGTATTCACTCGGCACTGACCAGCGCATATCCTTAACTATTCTGTATCTTCTTATGTAGTCGGAATCACGGCTTAATTTGTAAAAATAATCAGTTGCTTTTTCGGGACTTTCTTCATAAAGCGAATAAAACCTTTCAATTACTTCATGAGGCATAGGCATAAGGCAAGCCATAAGCTTTGCGTCAAATAAATCACGGTAAACAATGCTGTCCTCAATAATGTTTTGCTCAACTGCAAAGTCCAAAAGTTCTTTGAGTGTTTCTTCAAGATGTACATTTGTGAAATCTTTTGAAGGTTCTTCGTATTCGTCAAGTCTTAAGCACTCAAGAATTCTGTTTGTAACATAAACCTTGTCACAGTCTTTGATAAGTTCACATTCAATTCCGTAGCAAACTAACTTTTTAATGCTGTCAAAAATCATTTTTATTCTCCTCGAAATAACATTATGTATAATTTTACCACTCCGGAAGATTTATTACAAGTGTATGTAAATAATAAACTCAAATTTATTATCATTTTAGACATTGGACGCTTGGTTTAATGTGTTCATATAGTTCAAATTGACAAAATTGTTATATTGCGTTAAATAATTTCTTGAAATGATAAAAAAATAGTTTTATAATACTTTTTAATTTAAGCAAAAGATAAGAAGCAGAGGCGAAAACAAATGAAACAATCATTAACAGCAACAAAAGTAGAACATTTCGGAATTGCAAGAAAAATTATTGCAAATATGACAAGAGAGAGTTGGACAACAATTCCACACGCAGGCGTTACAATTCGTCCGGAGGCTACAAAGTTTTTAGCAGTTCTTGATGAAATAAATGCAAATGCCACAAAAGAAACAAAAGTTTCTCTTAATGCGGCGGTTCTTAAGGTGCTTATTGAGTGTATTAAAGCATGCCCGAATATGAACGCTCATCTTGAATTTAACAGTAAACTTGTAAGAGGTTGCGTTAAAACTATTGAAGAAATTAACATTTCACTTCCCATGGTTCTTCCAAACGGACAAATGATGACGGTTAATCTTCACGATATGAACAACAAGTCAATTTCAGAAATAAAAGCGCAGATTCAGGATGTTGTCCGCAGAGCCAAAAACTCAAATCTTGATGAAGTTATGTTTGAAGTTTCATTGGATAATACATTGACCGGTCTTAAGCAGGGAAAAGTGCTTCAAACTGTTCGCCGTCTTGTGGGCTCAAAAACAGGTAAGCATAAAATAAAGACCTTACACGGAAAAGAAAAGAAAGAATACTACTCCATTCCCGAAACAGACAGACTTACAAAACACGACATTGAGCAGGGTACAATTACAATTTCAAATCTCGGCTCAATTTGTAAGGAGTGGCACGGAGACTGCGTAATGCTTGATATTATCCCACCGCAGATTTGTGTTATCGCAGTCGGCGCATTCCAAAAGGAAGCAGTTGTCAATGAAAACAATGAGGTAGTACCGGGAGTTCGTGTTCCGTTTACTTTAATGTTTGACCATAAGGCAACCGACCTTGGCGAGCTTACACCGTTTATGAATAAACTTAATGAGATTTTTGCAAATCCCGAAGTTATTAAAGAGTGGTTATAATCTAAAAGCAACAACCCCAAACTCAAAGGAGTTTGGGGCTTTATTTATTCGCAAATAACTGTAATAATTGAATTGGCAGGGGAGTGAATATGACTGCCGAACTCACTCTTGCAGGTTTCTTTCATTTTTTCGTCTTGCGTTGAAAGTATAACTTGCATTTTGTTGAAATCGCCTTGCAGTGTGACTTCTTTATCTTCACTCTCGTTTACAATAACCGTTACGGTTTTGTTCTCTGGCGTGCGGAATGAGAATACGTTAAAATCGTTGCTCTCCTGCGGATAAAACCCGATATCAAGACAAAAAGAACCGACGGGAATATACTTTGCGTAGTGTGCAACCGCATAAAACCGTTCAGCAATATACCAATGCGAAAAATTGTCATTAGCAGAAATCATTGCATCTGCCGTATCATTTCCGTTTTCATCAATATTTGTTTGATTTACTGCAACCCAGGCAGTCCAACTCTCTGCACCGGCAAGGGTTAAGTCCTGACCGATTATTCTGGCGGTAATTAGCGCACCTTTGAAGTTCTTTGTTCCGCTCAGGTTCGGAAGTTCGCACCATTCGGACATATCAAACCGAAGTTCAGGGTGTTTATTTACCATTTTATCCTTAAATTCTGTTCTTGTTTTCGGGTTGTTGTCGCTGTGGTAAGAATGATAGGCAAAAATATCAAATACTTTCATAATAGTTTCATCTTTAACTATTGCGTTAAGATATTCTTCCGTAAGACCGAGCATTTCACCCGATTCGGGACCGTACAGTTTAACAGGTAATTCTCTTTTGATTATTTCTTCGGCAAAAAGATGATAAATCTCAATAAGTTCCTCTGTTTCGTAGTGGCAACCCTCTTGCCAAACGTATGACCCGCCCCATTTCCATTGAGGCTCGTTTATTGGGCTTATGTACTTAACGGGCAGTCCTTCGCCTAAAAAATGCTCTGTAACGTCAAGAAAGTATTTTACGAATTTCTTGTAATTCATTTTAGGTATATTGCAGGTGTGGTAAAGTAAACTTCCCGAGGCCTGACCGGTGGAGGTCTGCGACCAGTGGGGCGAATTGGCAAACAGAATAAGTGTGTCAATGTTGCCCTTTGAAAGACACAATTTCATAAAATCAACAGCATTTTTATCAAGAGAGAAATCATAATAACCATCTTCTTTTTCTCTGTCGAAGACATAAAAACTTTCTGTTTTTCTCCAAGAGTTAGTTACTCTGCAGTTGCCCTCGTCTGTGCCGCCGCCCACATTGTAGCGGTAAATGTTAAGGGCGAGACCTGAGTTACCGTACAAAAGCTCCGCAATATCTTCAGCCGCTTTTCCGGTGCAGTATTGACTCCACCAACAAGCCGAAGTCCCGAATCCTTTAATAGTTTGCATTTCTTTCGTGTTTTTTAAGTTGATTTCCAAAAATATCACCTACCAAGCTTAATGATAATATTATAAGTTTTCTAAAATGAGAAATCAATTTCCAAAGTGTAGAAATTTTACCACTGTTATTGTGTATATCAGAAAGAGTTAAAAAACAGAAGAAAAAAGTTGAAAAAATTCTTGACAACTAAAAAAAACAGTGCTAAAATACCTGTAAATTGAATTGAAAGGCTATGACGAAGACGGCACATTTGCTTCTTTTACAGAGAGTCGGTGGTAGGTGCGAACCGATACGGAACATTTGAAAGCCCATCCCTTCTGAGCCGGAAGTCCGAAAAACGTCAGTTTAGTAGATGCTTCCCGTGATTGCTGCGTAAAGGCATAGGAATTGTTGGATTCCGAGAGTGGTAACCCAAGGGTTGCAATTTGAGTGGTACCGCGGATGTGATTTTCACACTCGTCTCAAAGTTTTGAGGCGAGTGTTTTTTTGTTTTTTATGTTAATTACATATATGAATAAGCAGTTCATAAAAGGAGGAAAAAGCTATGAGCGAACAGGCAAACGAAAAATTAGTCGAGGTGGCTATGCGAATTCGCGAGATGCGCGAAATCTCAGGACTTACCGAGGAAGAAATGGCGATTGAAACAGAAGTAACTGTTGATGATTACCGCCGTTTTGAAGCAGGCGAGCTTGACTTTCCATTTACATTCCTTCACAAATGTGCACATGTATTTGGAATCGACATTACAAACATTCTTGAAGGTAAAAGCGCACACCTTTCATCTTACACCGTAACACGTAAGGGTGAGGGTCAGAAAACAGCAAAGGAAGACGGTATTGACATTGTTAACCTTGCTCCTAAATTCCGCAAGAAAATTGCCGAGCCTCATTACGTTAAATACGAATACAACGAGGCTTTACAGAATAAACCAATTCATTTAACAAAGCATTCGGGTCAGGAATTTGACTACGTATTAAAGGGACGTCTTAAGGTTCAGGTCGGTAGCCACACAGAAGTTCTTAATGAGGGTGACAGTATTTACTATAACAGCTCAACTCCTCACGGTATGATTGCTATTGACGGTGCAGATTGTCTTTTCCTTGCAGTTGTTCTTCCCGGTGTTGAAGAAAAGGAAGAGGTTGTACGTGATACCCTCATTCCTAAGGCACCGCAGGAACAGGGATATGTAAGCGAAAAATTCATTAAATGCACTGAAGATGAGCAGGGCAGAATTACCGCTATTGACTTTGTTGACGAAGACAAATTTAACTTTGCTTTTGACGTTGTTGATGCAATCGCAAATAAAAACCCCAATAAGCTTGCAATGGTTCACGTTTCAAACGATTTGGAAGAGAACAAGTTCACCTTTAATGATATGAAGCGTTATTCAAATCAGGTTGCGAACTACTTTAAGTCATTGGGTATTAAAAAAGGCGACAGAGTAATGCTTGTTCTTAAACGCCATTATCAGTTCTGGTTCTCAATTTTGGCTCTTAACAAACTTGGCGCAGTTGCAATTCCTGCAACAAATATGCTTCAAGAGCACGATTTCGATTACAGATTTAACACAGGTAAAGTATCAGCTATCGTTTGTACGGCAGACGGTGATGTTGCTCATCAGGTTGATTTAGCACATAAGAATTCGCCAACACTCAAAACAAAAATTCTTGTGGGCGGCACTCGTGAAGGCTGGCATGACTTTAACAGTGAATATCCGCTCTTCAGTGCTCATTTCTACCGTGATGAAAACAGTGCTTGCGGTGAAGACCCAATGGTAATGCTCTTCACATCAGGTACAACGGGATATCCGAAAATTGCCGTTCAGTCTTGCAAATACGCACTCGGTCACTATATCACAGCAAAATATTGGCACGGCGTTTCACCGGACGGACTTCACTTAACAATTTCCGACACAGGCTGGGGTAAAGCTCTTTGGGGCAAACTTTACGGTCAGTGGCTTTGCGAGGGTGCAGTTTTCGTATATGACTTTGACAGATTTGACGCAAACAAAATTCTTCCCATGTTTGCAAAATATCAAATCACAACCTTCTGCGCACCGCCCACAATGCTTCGTATGATGATTAAGCAAGACCTTTCAAGATTCGACCTTTCATCAATCAGGCACATGACAACTGCAGGCGAGGCTCTTAACCCTGAGGTTTATAAAAAGTTTGAGGAACTTACAGGACTTCAGATTAAAGAAGCCTTCGGCCAAACAGAAACAACAATGGTTATCGGTAACCTTATGGGTTATCCGCATAAAATCGGTTCAATGGGTAAACCGTCACCGCTTTATGACGTTCAAATTCTTGACCCGGACGGTAACGTGGTTCCTGACGGTGAAACAGGCGAAATCTGCATTAAGACAAGCGAAAAAGTTCCCTGCGGACTTTTCTCCGGTTATTTCGATAACGAAGAAGCAACAAACAGTGTTTGGCATGACGGTTATTACCACACAGGTGATACCGCTTGGCGTGATGAAGATGATTTTATTTGGTATGTTGGCCGTGTAGATGACGTTATCAAGTCATCAGGTTACAGAATCGGACCGTTTGAGATTGAAAGCGTTATTATGGAGCTTCCTTATGTTCTTGAATGCGGCGTTTCACCCGTTCCGGACGAGGTTCGCGGTCAGGTGGTTAAGGCTTCTATCGTACTTGTTCCCGGCACAGAGGGCACAGACGAACTTAAGAAAGAAATTCAAGACTATGTTAAGGAACATACCGCACCTTACAAATATCCGCGAATTGTTGAGTTCAAAACAGAACTTCCAAAGACAATTAGTGGCAAAATTCAAAGAAATAAGCTTTAATACCATAAGTATTTTGTACAATTTACCATTGACAAAGGCACAAAGTTGATTTATAATACTACTCAATAACGGCGTTGAAGAAGAGTATAAGAACAAAGCAAGCCTTTAGAGAGATAGCGGTTGGTGAAAGCTGTCGGAACTGCTGTTCTTGTTGTAGCTTCTGAGCTGAGAGGAAGAACAGCGAAAGCTTAGTAGAACTTCTCCGTGACTGCTGCGTTAATGCATACGGCTTGTCAGAGCCTGAGTGGCAATTTTGATTGCAATTTGAGTGGTACCGCGGGTATTAGATTTTGATTTAACACTCGTCTCAAAGGAATAAACTTTGGGACGAGTTTTTGTTTGTCCCGAAAAGGAGAAATGGTATTATGGAAAAAGGTCTTGATTTGAAAATTCAAGAGATGTCAGCCCGTATTCGTGAATTGCGTGAAATCACAAATCTTTCCGTTTCTGATATGGCTGAAAGAACAGGCATAACACAGGAAGAATATATAGCTTGTGAAAGCGGCAAAAGCGACTTGAACTTTGCGTTTATTTACCGTTGCGCTCAAAGCTTTGGTGTTGATGTAACCGATATTATTGAGGGTGTAAGCCCAACTCTTCGCTCAATGGTTGTTACTCGTAACGGTATGGGTCAAATGATTGAGCATGCACACGGAATGGTTTACTATTCTCTTGCCGGTTCATTCCAAAACAGAATTGCCGAACCGCTTTATGTAAAGTGTGATTACAGTGCAGACTCTGAAAACAGGGAAATTGAATTAACAACACACGCAGGTCAGGAATTTGATATTGTTGTTTCCGGCCATCTTATAGTACAGGTTGGCGCTCATAAAGAAATTTTGGGCCCCGGCGACACAATTTATTATGACAGCGGAACACCGCACGGCATGAGAGCCGCCAACGGTGAAGATTGCGTATTTTATGCAATCGTTCTTAACCCTGAAGGTGAGCCGATTCCTGAACTTGAGCACGCTCCTGCTCTTGTTGATTCAAAGATTAAGATTAAAGAAGATAAAAAAGAGCGTATTTACAAGAAGTATATTGATGTTGAAAAGGATGAGAACGGCACTCCAACAAAGATTACTTTCAAAAACCATGAAAACTTCAATTTTGCCTTTGACATCATGGACGAAATTGCAAAGAAAGACCCTGACAAACTTGCAATGCTCTATGTTTCTAAAGATAAAGTTGAAAGCAGATTTACATTTAATGATATTCGTCACATGTCAAATCAGTGTGCAAACTACTTTACTGCCCTCGGTATTAAAAGGGGAGACAGGGTGCTGCTTGCATTAAAGCGTCACTATCAGTTCTGGATAGCAATGCTCGGCCTTTCAAAGCTGGGTGCAATCGGTATTCCTGCCGTTGCACAGCTTCAGGCACATGACTTTGAATACAGATTTAAGTCCGCAGGTGTTTCCGCCGTTATTGCAACAGCGGACGGTGACGTTACACACCAAATTGATTTGGCGCTTGAGAGTTGTCCGGAGCTTAATATTAAGCTTGTTGTTAACGGCGAAAAAGACGGCTGGCGTAATTTTAACGATGAGTATAAACTCTTCAGCAGTCATTACGAGCGTCCTGAAAATTGCCCCGGCGGCGACGACTTAATGCTTATGTACTTTACATCAGGTACATCAGGTTATCCGAAAATCGCTGCACATAACTATAAATATCCGCTCGGTCATTTCCACACTGCAAAGTATTGGCATTGTATTGACCCTGACGGACTTCACTTAACAATTTCCGACACAGGCTGGGCAAAGTCTGCATGGGGTAAATTTTACGGTCAGTGGATGTGCGAGGGCGCATTGTTTATCTATGATTTTGACAGATTTGACGCAGCAGACATTTTACCGATGTTTGCTAAATATCAGATTACAACCTTCTGCGCACCTCCCACAATGCTTCGTATGCTTGTAAAACAGGATATTTCAAAGTACGATTTGTCATCTGTTAAGCACATGACAACAGCAGGCGAAGCTCTTAACCCTGAGGTTTACAAGCAGTTTGAGCAACTCACGGGACTTCAGATTCTTGAAGGCTTCGGTCAGACCGAGGGCACAATGCTTATCGGTAATATGCGGGGAGCAAAGCATAAAATCGGTTCAATGGGTAAGCCTGCTCCGATTTACGATATTGAACTTATTGACAAGAACGGCAATCCTGTTCCCGTCGGCGAAACAGGTGAAATCGTTGTTAATGTTAAGAACGGTGCACCTTGCGGCTTGTTCGTAGGATATTACGGCGATGAAGAAAAGACAAAAGAAGTTTGGCACGACGGATATTACCATACGGGTGATGCCGCATGGATGGATGAGGACGGTTTCTTCTGGTATGTTGGTCGAGTTGACGACGTTATTAAGTCTTCGGGCTACCGTATCGGACCGTTTGAGATTGAAAGCGTTATTATGGAATTGCCGTATGTTCTCGAGTGCGGTGTTTCTGCTGCTCCCGATGAGGTAAGAGGTCAGGTTGTTAAAGCAAGCATTGTTTTAACAAACGGTACAGAGGGCACTGAAGAACTCAAGAAGGAAATTCAAGATTACGTTAAGACCCACACGGCACCTTACAAGTACCCGAGAATTGTTGTATTCCGTGATTCACTTCCGAAAACAACAAGCGGCAAGATTCAGAGAAATAAATTATAATAGGTAAAAATATGAATTATAAAAGATTAACTCTTCTTTGTGGCCATTACGGAAGCGGTAAAACAAATGTGGCGGTTAATATGGCGTTTGATTTAAGAAATAAGTATGAAAATGTAGCCGTTGCCGACCTTGACATTGTAAATCCTTACTTCCGTACAAAAGATTCCGTAAAAGATTTTGAAGAGAGAAATATCCGCCTGATTTGTTCGGAATATGCTAATTCAAACCTTGATATTCCGGCACTTCCGCAGGATATGTACGCAATTACCGACGATAAGTCATTAAAAGTCATACTCGACATAGGCGGTGACGACCGCGGTGCGTTAGCACTGGGCAGACTTGCCCCAAAAATCAATGAAGAGCAAGATTTTGAAATGCTTATGGTAATAAATAAGTTCCGCCCTTTAACTCCCGACGCCGATTCAACCATTGAAGTTATGCGAGAGGTTGAGTTTGCAGGTGGAATTAAGTTTACGGGGCTTGTTAATAACTCAAATTTAGGCGATGAAACAACAGCACAAGATGTTATTGATTCTGCAGCCTATGCAAACACAGTAGCCGAAAAATCAGGGCTTCCCGTCGTTTTAACTACTGTAAAGGAAGACTTGTTTGAGGAGTTAAAAGGAAAAGTGGAAAATCTTTTCCCAATGAAGCTTCAGGCTAAACCAATCAGTTAATAATTTTTATTATATGAGAAGGAGTAAAGATTATGGCAAAACTCACGTTCAAAACAGACAACTGTAAGGGCTGCGGACTTTGTGTTGACGCTTGTCCGTTAAATCTTTTGCAGTTAGCTCAAGACAAAATCAATAAAAAAGGCCATCATCCTGCTGAAATGACAGCAGAGGAAAAGTGCGTAGGCTGTGCCTCATGTGCAATGATGTGCCCTGATTGTATAATTAAGGTTGAAAGGTAAGGTGAAAACAAATGGCAGATAAAGTTTTAATGAAAGGCAACGAAGCTATTGCCGAGGCTGCTATTATCGCAGGCTGCCGTCATTATTTCGGCTACCCGATTACACCTCAGACAGAGGTTGCCGCATATATGGCAAAGAAAATGCCTAAAATCGGCGGTTGCTTCCTTCAGGCAGAAAGTGAAATTGCCGCAATCAATATGGTTTACGGCGTTTCTTCAACAGGTAAGCGTGTTATGACATCATCTTCAAGCCCGGGAATTTCACTTAAGAGCGAGGGACTTTCTTACCTTGCAGGTGCTGACCTTCCTGCACTTGTAGTAAACGTTCAGCGAGGCGGCCCCGGACTTGGCGGTATTCAGCCTTCACAGTCAGACTATTTCCAGGCAACCCGCGGCGGCGGACACGGTGACTTCCATATGATAGTTCTTGCTCCTGCATCAGTTCAGGAAATGGCAGAGCTTACAGTTAAGGGATTCGAGCTTGCTGATACATACAGAATGACATCAATGATTTTGGCTGACGGTACAATGGGCCAAATGATGGAGCCTGTTTCTCTTGACTTTGATATCAAAGAAGCACCCGAAAAGCCGTGGGCAACAACAGGTACAAAAATGCAGAGAGAACATAATATTGTTAACTCTCTTTATCTTTCACCTGAAAAACTTGAAGAAACAAACTTTGAGCGTTATGAAAAGTATAAATACATTGAAGAAAATGAAGCAATGTATGAAGAATATATGGTAGAGGATGCTGACATTGTAGTTGCAGCATTCGGTATTGCCGCCCGTGTTTCAAAGAATGCAGTTAATGAGGCAAGATCTCGTGGAATTAAGGTTGGTCTTATCCGTCCGATTACACTTTGGCCGTTCCCGACACTTCCGTTTAAGAAGGCAGCCGAGCACGCAAAGCAGTTTATTTCAGTTGAGCTTTCAATGGGTCAAATGATTGAAGATGTTAAACTTGCAACAGATTGCAAAGTTCCTGTTACTCTTTGCAACAGAGTAGGCGGTATGATTCCAAGTCCCGAACAGGTACTTGAAGCAATTATGGAAGCTGACGGAGGTGTTAAATAATGGCAGTAGTATTCCAAAAACCACATTCACTTATAGATGTACCACTTCATTATTGCCCGGGCTGCACACACGGTATTGTTCACCGTCTTGTAGCAGAGGTTATTGACGAATTAGGTATTGAGGGCAGAACAATCGGTATTGCACCTGTTGGTTGCTCTGTTATGGCTTATGACTATTTTAATTGTGATATGATTGAGGCGGCTCATGGCCGTGCACCTGCAGTTGCAACAGGCGTTAAGCGTTCAGATCCTGAAAATAATGTTGTATTTACATATCAGGGTGACGGTGACTTGGCGTCAATCGGTATGGCTGAAACTGTTCACGCAGCCGCAAGAAACGAAAATATCACAGTTATCTTTATTAACAATGCAATTTACGGTATGACAGGCGGTCAGATGGCTCCTACTTCACTTCCCGGTCAGGTTACACAGACTTCTCCTTACGGTAGAGATGTTAATCATTGCGGCTACCCTGTAAAGGTTTGTGAAATGCTTTCAGAGCTTGAAGGCCCTGAATACCTTGAAAGAGTTACTGTAAACAATGTTAAGCAAGTTCGTAATGCAAAGAAAGCAATTAAAAAGGCTTTCCAGAATCAGCTTGACGGCAAGGGCTTCTCACTTGTTGAGGTTATTTCTTCATGTCCCACAAACTGGGGTATGACTCCTCAGGCGGCACTTAAGTGGATTGATGAAAAAATGATTCCTTATTATCCGCTTGGTTGCTACAAAGACAGAAGCGCGGAAAAGGAGGCTGAATAATATGAGTACAAAACAGTTCTTGTTCTCAGGCTTCGGCGGTCAGGGTATCTTATTCTCAGGTAAGCTTCTTGCTTATAAAGGTCTTATTGATGAAAAACAGGTTTCTTGGCTTCCGTCATACGGCCCTGAAATGCGCGGCGGTACAGCATCTTGCTCAGTTATCATTAGTGATGACCCTGTCGGTTCGCCGATTGTGTCAAAGCCTGATGTATTAGTCGCAATGAACCTTCCTTCTCTTGATAAATATGAAGATGCAGTAGTACCCGGCGGTATTATATTTGCTGATTCAACTCTTATTGAAAGAAAAGTTAAGCGTGATGACGTTACGGTTTACTATGTTCCTGCAACAAAACTTGCAAACGATAACGGTACACCGACTCTCGCTAATATTATCCTTATGGGTAAAATCTTAAATGTTCTGGGCGATTTTGACGAAACATCAGTTCGTGCGGCACTTGGCAAAGTTATCTCTGCAAGACACGCCGATATGCTTGAGGTTAACCTTAAAGCAATGCAAATCGGTGCAGATTACGAATAAGGAGAGATTATAATGGAAATCAAATTTGAAAAAGCAGCAACATTAAAAGCAAAGCCGGATCCGTCAACTCTCGGATTTGGTAAAATCTTTACAGACCACATGTTTATGATGGAGTGGAACAGCGAAACAGGCTGGCAGAACGCTCGAATCGTGCCGTTTGGTTACCTTTCAATTCACCCCGCATCAACCTGTCTTCATTATGGCTCGGAAATTTTTGAAGGACTTAAGGCATACAGAAGAGCAGACGGCAAAGTTCAGCTTTTCAGACCTATTGAGAATATCCGCAGAATGAACAATTCAGCAGACCGTCTTTGCCTTCCGAAAATTCCTGAAGATATGGCTTTGGAGATTTATAAAAAGTTCGTTGAGGTTGAGCAGGACTGGACTCCTTCAGCAGAGGGAACATCACTTTACCTTCGTCCGTTTATGTTCGGTAATGATGAGTCACTCGGTGTTCACGCAGTTCATAATGCAACATTTATGATAATTGCATCACCCGTAGGTTCTTACTATAAAGAGGGCATTAACCCTGTTAAGATTATGATTGAATCGGAAGATGTCCGCGCTGTTGTGGGCGGTACAGGCGAAGCAAAGTGCGGCGGTAACTATGCTGCATCAAACAGAGCAGGTGAAAGAGCAGAACAGAAAGGCTATTCACAGGTCCTTTGGCTTGACGGTGTTGAGAGAAAGTACATCGAAGAAGTCGGTGCAATGAACGTAATGTTCAAAATTAACGGCGAAGTTGTAGCTCCAATGCTTACCGGCTCAATTCTTCCCGGCATTACAAGAAAATCTTGCCTTGAGGTTTTAAGAAACGAGGGCTACAAGGTTGTTGAGAGAAGAATTTCTGTTGATGAGCTCTCGGAGGCTATGAAAAACGGCACTCTTGAAGAAGCTTGGGGAACAGGTACGGCAGCAGTTGTTTCACCTATCGGCGAGCTTTGCTACAATGATGTTAAATATACCGTTAACGGCGGCAAAATCGGTGAGGTTACTCAGCACCTTTACGATACACTTACAGGTATTCAGTGGGGCAAAATCGAGGATACATACGGCTGGACAATGCCTATTGACTGATATTTCCTGAATTTTTATAATATTGCACTTAAAGGCAGAGGTTTTGAGTTTGCAGTATTGATTAAAAAATTCTTGACAGAATAATTCCTTTGTGATAAAATGCTTTTTAATATCGCAAATGCAATGAAGGAATTAATCGTTCTCCTCACTTCATTTCAGAGAGCTGCCGTGCGGTGAAAGGCAGTATGAACGGAGAGCGAGCCTCATTCTCGAGCAGAGCTGCGGAAATGCAAGTAAGCAGCTACGGCATGCCCCGTTATCATGGCAAAGGGTTTGTTAGAACCTTACAAAGCGGATTTGTTAACTCAAATCAATTAGGGTGGTACCGCGGATTTTATTCGTCCCTGAAATCGTCAGATTTCAGGGGCTTTTTTATATCTAAATTTATTTTCAGGAGGATTACTTTATGAGCATCGTAAGAATCAATGACGCTTCCATGAGGCAAATCACAAAATCAGGAGAAAACAAATTATCGTTTAAGAACAAATTGGAATTAGCAAAACTCCTAGATAGATTAGGAACATCTGTTATTGAATTAGACGCTATTGACCAGGTTAAAGCTGATTCTCTTTTGATAAAATCAATCGCAACGTCAGTTAAAAACAGTATTGTTTCCGTTCCGGTTGAGTTAAATAAAGAATCTGTTGATATTACTTGGAACGCACTTCAAACAGCAGAAAAGCCGAGACTTGTTGTTGAAGCTCCGGTAAGTACCGTTCAAATGGAGTATATTTATCATAAAAAACCTGCGGCTATGATAGAGGCTGTCAAAGAAACGATTACTGCTTGCTGTGAACACACAAAAGATGTTGAATTTGTTGCAAATGATGCAACAAGAAGTGAAGAAAGCTTCCTTTATGAAGTAGTTAAAGAAGCAATAAATGCCGGCGCTCAGACTGTTACAATTTGTGACGCGGCGGGTTCAATGCTTCCTGATGAATTTGCAAAATTCATTGATAAATTAGTAAAAAATGTTCCGGAGCTTAAAAATGTTACATTAAGTGTTTCTTGCTCTGACGCATTGGCAATGGCAAATGCCTGCACAGTTGAGGCTGTAAGAAAAGGTGCAAGGGAAGTTAAAGTTGCTGTTTGCGCAATGAACGAAATTGCTTCATTACCTGCTGTTGTTAATGTTCTTTCAACAAAAGGCAGCGAATTTGATGTAGCATGCGCAGTTCAAACAGTAGAAATGAACAGAGTTGTAAGGCAGATTGAGTGGTTGTGCTTTGGCGAGCAAAGCAAAACTTCACCATTTGACAGCGGCGTAAGAGACGGTGAGGACAATGTTATTCTTTCAAGCCATGATGATTTATCCGCAGTTCTTAAAGCCGTTGAAAAATTAGGATATGAATTAAATGAAGAAGACGGAAAAGCCGTTTGGGAAGCTTTCAGGCAAATAGCAAGCCACAAAGAGCAAATCGGTTCCAAAGAATTAGACGCAATAGTAGCATCTGCCGCAATGCAGGTTCCGTCAACATATAAGCTTGATAGCTTTGTAATTAACTCAGGTAACATAATTAGCGCAACAGCCCATGTTACTCTTGTAAAAGATGATAAAAAGCTTAATAGCGTTGCAGTCGGTGACGGTCCGGTTGATGCCGCTTTCTTGGCGCTTGAGCAAATTGCAGGTACTCATTATGAACTTGACGATTTCCAAATTCGCAGCGTAACACAAGGCCACGAGGCGATGGGTGAAACTGTTGTTCGCCTTCGTTCTAACGGCAAATTATACGCAGGCAGAGGTATCTCTACCGATATTATCGGCGCAAGCATCAGAGCTTATGTTAACGCATTAAATAAGATAGTATATGAGGAGGCAGAATAATGAAACTTTCTTTCTCAACCAGAGGTTGGCAAAATCTTGTGTGGGATGAAATCGTTGAAGCAGCCATAGAGTCTGAATTCAACGGTATTGAGCTTTACGACGTTCAGAAAGTCCCGGCACTTCTTGAAAAAACGGGACCTCTTCATAAATACAATGCAACAGCAACATATAGATTCTTAAAAGAAAAGGGGATTGAAATTCCCTGCATTGATTCATCATGTGACTTGGCAAACGAACAAGAAGATTGTGTTGAAACAATTTCTTCTCTTACGGATATTGCAAAGAGCGTACATGCACATTATGTGGGTGTTGTCGTTCTCAGCGAAAACGATTCGGTGGTAAGAGAACGTCTTGATAAACTCGTTGCAATAGCAGAGGAAAAAAATATTACTATATTGATTAAAACATCCGGCGTCTATGCAGACACTTCACGTCTCAGAGATTTGTTAGAGTCTTACGCTTGCGACCAATTAGGTGCTCTTTGGGATGTTCACCATCCTTATCGTGATTTCGGGGAGAGTGCAGATACAACAATTAAAAACTTGGGCGCATACGTTAAGCACGTTCACCTTCGTGACTCTGACGATAAGGAAACATACAACTTAATCGGTGAGGGTAATCTTCCTGTTGACGAATTCATGAGAGCATTAACCTCAATCAATTACAACGGTATGATTTCTCTTGAATGGAAAACAGAGTGGTTAGAAGATTTATCTGATAAAAGTATAATCTTTCCTCACTTTGTGAACTATATGCACCGATATGAAACAACAAATAATAAGAAGCGTCTTTACCCAAATCATGACGGTACAGGTCAGTATATCTGGAAAAAAGAAGAGCTTATAGATATGACATTTTCTCAGGTGCTTGATAAAGTGGCTGAAGAATTCCCCGACCAATACGCATTCAAATATACAACTCTTGACTATATTCGCACTTATTCGGAATTTCGTGAAGATGTTGATAAGTTCGCAAGAGCATTGGTATCTATGGGTGTTAAAGCAGGCAGTAAAGTTGCAATTTGGGCAACAAATGTTCCTGCTTGGTATATTACTTTCTGGGCAACAACAAAAATCGGTGCAATTTTAGTTACGGTTAATACGGCGTATAAAATTCATGAAGCCGAGTACCTTCTTCGTCAGTCAGATACACATACTCTTGTTATGATTGAGTCTGCTCTTGACTCTAACTACAAAAATATTATCAATGAAATTTGTCCTGAAATTGCAACAAACAAAAAGGGTGAGCCACTTCATTGCAAAAAACTTCCGTTCCTTCGTAATGTTATTACAGTTGACTTCAAGATGCCGGGCTGCTTAACATTTGAAGAAGCATTTGACAGAGCAGATATGGTACCCAAGGAAGAGGTTGCTCGTATGGCAGCTAAGGTTAAGCCGACTGATGTATGCAATATGCAATATACATCGGGAACCACAGGCTTTCCTAAAGGCGTTATGCTCACTCACTATAATGTTGTAAATAACGGTAAGTGTATAGGCGACAGAATGGGACTTTCAACTGCAGATAGGTTCTTAATTCAAGTGCCCATGTTCCATTGTTTCGGAATGGTTCTTTCAATGACATCGTCAATTACACACGGCTCAACAATTTGCCCGATTCCTTATTTCTCTGCAAAATCGGCACTTGCTTGTATCAACCAAGAGAAAATTACTGCATTTAACGGCGTTCCCACCATGTTCATTGCCATGTTTAACCACCCGGATTACAGAAAAACAGACTTCTCACACATGAGAACCGGTATTATGGCCGGTGCAGGTTGTCCTCCCGAGCTTATGAAGAGAGCGGCTCAACCTGATGAAATGAATATGAGAGGTATTGTTTCAGTTTACGGTCAAACAGAGTCTTCCCCCGGCAGCACACAGTCAACATGGACTGACCCGTTAGACCTTCGTACAGAAACTGTCGGTTATGCTTTTGCCCATGTTGAATGTAAAGTTATCGACCCGGAAACGAGTGAAACTCTTCCTGCGGGACAAAACGGTGAATTCTGTTCCCGCGGTTACAACACAATGAAGGGATATTATAAGATGCCCGAAGCTACTAAGGAAACAATAGATGCAGACGGTTGGCTTCATTCCGGTGACCTTGCTTGTATGAATGAAGACGGCACATACAGAATCACAGGCAGACTTAAAGATATGATTATCCGTGGCGGTGAAAACCTTTATCCTAAAGAGATTGAAGAGTTTATCTATACAAATCCCAAGGTTCAGGATGTTCAGGTTATCGGTGTTCCTGATGAAAAATACGGTGAGGAAGCAATGGCTTGCATCATATTAAAAGAAGGAGAAACTTGTACTGTTGAGGAAATGCTTGACTTTATTAAGGCTTCTCTTGCCCGTCATAAAGTTCCGAGATATATTGAATTTGTTGATTCATTCCCAATGAATGCCGCAGGTAAAATTCTTAAATATAAAATGCGTGAAGAAGCTTGCGAAAAGCTTGGCATTAAAAAGAACTGATGATTGATAAAAAATTTCATATAATAGATGCCCATTGTCACGTTTATCCTGACAAAATCGCACATAAAGCGGCAGGTGCAATAGTCAAGTTTTACAATGTAAGCTCGTTTGGAGACGGTACTGTCGGTATGCTTGTTGAAGAGGGTGAAAAAGCAGGTATTGACAGATTTATTGTTCAGTCTGTTGCTACAACTCCCAAGCAGGTTGCAAGTATCAATGAATTTATTGCAGATACGGTGTCAGGCAGTAACGGTAAGCTTGTCGGTCTGGGTACTTTGCATCCTGACAGTGAGAATATGGAAGCAGATGTTCAGAGCATATTAGATTTGGGGCTTCACGGCGTAAAGCTTCATCCTGATATTCAAGGCTTCAAAATTGATGATTACCGTTGTCTTAAAATATATGAACTTTGCGAAAAAGCAGGTTTGCCTATTCTTATGCACACAGGTGATTACCGATATGATAATTCAAACCCCAACAGGCTTATTCCGATTTTAGAGATTTATACTAATCTTACAGTTATCGGAGCACATTTAGGCGGATGGTCAATCTGGGAAGAGGCGTCAAAGAAACTCGCCCATATCCCCAATCTTTACGTTGACTGCTCTTCAAGTATGAGTTGGCTGGGCAAGGAAAAAACGGTGGAAATCATTCATCGCTACGGAGCGGATAGAGTGCTTTTCGGTACGGATTATCCGATGTGGTCTCCACAGGAAGAGGTCGGAAGATTTATGGCACTGGGTCTTACTGATGAAGAAAACAAAAAAATATTATCGGAAAACGCAATAAAAGTATTTAAGCTTTGATTAAAATCTGTCCTTTAAGGGCAGATTTTTTATTGTACTTGTAAAATAAACAAAGATATGATATGATTTACGGTGTTAAAAGTGTTGATTTAATGAGAAAAAGAAAAAGTTTGCCGTCTGCATTGGTGTGCTGAAAATCGCTTCAGACGCTCATTTTTTTGACAGAAAAAATATAGAAACACTTACAGCAGGCTTTTGCCTGTTTTTTGATGATAAGGTGAAAAAAATGGAGAATACAAAACAGAAAAAACACTTGCTGAAACGGTTTATGAAGTATTACCGCCCGCACAGAACTCTTTTCTTTGCGGATATGACCGCAACAGTATTTTTGGCATTGATAGGCATTGTTTACCCCATCGTTACCCGTTTAATGCTTAACGATTTAATTCCCAATCGCAACTACAAAATGGTTGTTACTTGCGGTGTTGCTCTTTTGGCTCTTTATGTCATTAAAATGCTGCTCAATTATTTTGTTCAGTATTACGGTCACGTAATGGGAGTCAGAATGCAAGCTCAAATGCGTTCCGATATGTTCAATCACCTTGAAAAATTGCCGTTCAGTTTTTACGATAATCACGAAACAGGTAAAATAATGTCACGAATGACCAATGACTTAATGGATATAAGCGAGCTTGCACACCACGGACCCGAAAACTTGCTGATTTCGTCAATTTCGATTGTTATTTCATTTATCTATTTAAGTACGATAAATATTTATCTGACGCTGATAATTTTCTCATGCGTGCCGTTTCTTATCGGTATTTCAGCGGCGCTTCGTAAAAAAATGCGCAAGGCTTTTATGGATAGTCGTACCTCAGTTGCGGAAATAAACGCCTCCCTTGAAAGCAGTATTTCAGGTATCCGCGTAACAAAAGCATTTAACAATTCAGATAAAGAAAGAGAAAAATTTGAAATCGGCAATAAGAAGTTTGTAAATGCCAGAAGAGACGCCTATAAAGCAATGGGTCAGTTCCATTCGGGGAACACTTTCGTTACGGATATTTTCAATGTTGTCGTAATAATTGCAGGCGGTCTCTATCTTTACAAGGGCTCAATTAACCTGGGAGATTATTCCGCGTTTATCGTTTCAATCAATATGTTTATTTCACCTGTTATGACGCTGATTGGTTTTATGGAGCAATATCAGCAGGGTGTTACAGGCTTTGAAAGATTTCTTGACATTATGGATGCGGAGCCCGAAAAAGATACAGAGGGTGCTGCTGATATTCCGAAAATTGAGGGCGAAATCGAGTTCAGAAATGTTTCAAGCGCTTATGACTCCGAAAGTGAGGTTCTTGACGGCTTAAGCCTTAAAATTCCAAAGGGTAAAAAATTTGCTCTTGTGGGTCCCTCAGGTGGGGGCAAAACTACAATTTGCCACTTAATTCCGCATTTTTATGACATTAAAGACGGCGAAATCTTTATAGACGGCAAGGAAATTCGCACCTTAACTCTTGAATCCCTTCGTAAAAACATCGGTATTGTTCAGCAGGATGTTTACCTTTTCAACGCATCAATTAAAGATAATATTCTTTACGGCAGACTTGACGCTACCGACGAAGAAGTAATAGAGGCGGCTAAAAGAGCCAATATTCATGATTATATCATGTCTCTTCCAAAAGGTTATGACAGTATGGTAGGTGAAAGGGGAGTCCGTCTGTCAGGCGGTCAAAAGCAAAGGCTTTCAATCGCAAGAGTTTTCCTTAAAAATCCGCCCATACTGATTCTTGATGAAGCCACAAGCGCCCTTGACAATACAACGGAAATTTTAATTCAAGAGGCTCTTGACGAGCTTTGTGTGGGCAGAACAACCCTTGTTGTTGCTCACAGACTTTCAACAATTAAAAATGCTGACGAAATCGCAGTAATAGCTGACGGCAGAATTGCCGAACAGGGTACTCATGAGGAACTGCTGGCAAAGAACGGGATATATTCAGGCCTTTACAGCTTACAATTTCGTGCAAATGACGCTCAATAGTCAGCCTTAACAAAAAGTCCTGAAAATATCAGGGCTTTTTTGTGTATGAATTTTGAAGAAATTTGTAAAATTATATTTCACATTTATGTATTTATATGGTACAATATATAAAATCACCCAAAACGCATTTGAGGAGGACGTAAAATGGCAACTTTTATCAATGAACCATCACACACCTTTAACGAGTATCTTTTAATTCCCGGCTATTCAGACAGTACGTGTGTTCCTGCAAACGTAAGCTTAAAAACACCTCTCGTAAAATATAAAATAGGAGAGCAGTCAGCAATTACAATGAACATTCCGCTTGTTTCTGCAATTATGCAGGCGGTTTCAGGCGACAGACTTGCAGTCGCCCTTGCCACTGAAGGCGGTGTTTCTTTTATTTACGGCTCACAGTCAGTTGAAGATGAAGCTGCTATGGTAGCAAGAGCAAAGTCCTATAAAGCAGGCTTTGTAAAAAGTGATTCCAACTTAAAGCCTGATGACACACTTGCAGATGTTATCGCACTTAAAAATAAAACAGGTCACTCAACCGTTGCGGTTACCGAAGACGGCACTCAGGACGGTAAACTTGTGGGTATAGTTACAAGCCGTGATTACAGAGTCAGCCGAATGAGTCCCGAACTTAAGGTTAGCGAGTTTATGACTCCATTTGATAAACTCATTTGTGCAAAAGAGGGAACGACTCTTAAAGAGGCAAATGACATTATTTGGGACCATAAGCTTAATTCTCTTCCCATTATTTCCGAGGACGGCAGACTTTGCTATATGGTATTCCGTAAGGACTACGATTCACACAAACAGAATCCCAACGAATTGCTTGATGCGCATAAGCGTTATATTGTAGGCGCAGGTATCAACACAAGAGACTACGCCGAAAGAGTCCCCGCTCTTCTTGCTGCCGGCGCTGACGTTCTTTGTATCGACTCCTCAGAGGGATTTTCGGAGTGGCAGAAGATTACAATTGAATGGATTAGAAAAAATTACGGTGATTCGGTAAAAGTAGGCGCAGGTAACGTTGTTGATGCAGACGGCTTTAGATTTTTAGCCGATTGCGGTGCGGACTTTATAAAAGTAGGTATCGGCGGCGGCTCAATTTGCATTACAAGAGAAACAAAAGGTATCGGTCGCGGACAGGCCACTGCTCTTATTGAGGTTTGCAAAGCAAGAGATGAATACTTTGAAGAAACAGGCGTTTATATTCCCGTTTGTTCAGACGGCGGTATCGTTTACGACCACCACATGACATTGGCGCTTGCAATGGGTGCCGACTTCATTATGCTCGGCAGATATTTTGCCCGTTTTGACGAAAGCCCGTCAAATAAAGTAAGTATAAACGGCACATATTATAAAGAGTATTGGGGCGAGGGCTCGGCTCGTGCACGTAACTGGCAGAGATATGACCTTGGCGGTGATAAGAAACTCTCATTTGAAGAGGGCGTTGACTCTTACGTTCCGTATGCAGGAACTCTAAAAGATAACGTCGCCCTTTCACTTTCAAAGGTTAAATCAACAATGTGCAACTGCGGTGCAATGACAATTCCGGAACTTCAGAAAAAGGCAAAGCTCACCCTTGTTTCCGCAACAAGTATTGTTGAAGGCGGCGCACACGACGTTATTCAGAAGGATACAAACACTTCAATTAAATAATTTCGGAGGATTCTATGGCTTATTTATCAGACATTGAAATTGCTCAACAGTGCAAAATGGAGCATATTACTGAAATTGCAAAACGTGCCCATGTTGACGAAAAATATATTGAACAGTACGGTAACTATAAAGCAAAAATTGATTTAAGTCTTCTTCGCGAGAGCAAGAAGGAAAACGGCAAACTCGTTTTAGTTACTGCAATTACTCCCACTCCCGCAGGAGAGGGAAAAACCACAACAACCATAGGTCTTGCAGACGGACTAAAGAGAATAGGAAAAGACGTAGTAGTGGCTCTTCGTGAGCCTTCACTGGGACCTGTTTTCGGTGTTAAAGGCGGTGCTGCAGGCGGCGGATATGCACAGGTTGTTCCTATGGAAGACATTAACCTTCATTTCACAGGCGACTTCCACGCAATCGGTGCGGCAAATAACCTTTTAGCAGCAATGCTTGACAACCACATTCAGCAGGGCAACGCCTTGGGCATTGATGTTAGAAAAATTACATGGAAACGCTGTGTTGATATGAACGACCGTCAGCTTCGTTTCATTACGGACGGCCTCGGCGGTAAGGCTAACGGCACACCCCGTGAAGACGGCTTTGACATTACGGTTGCGTCCGAGATTATGGCTGTTTTCTGCCTTGCAAACAGTATTACAGACCTTAAAGAAAGGCTTTCAAAGATTATCGTAGGTTATACTTATGATGACAAGCCAGTAACGGCAGGTGACCTTAATGCAGTCGGCGCAATGACAGCACTTCTTAAAGATGCATTAAAGCCCAACCTTGTTCAAACGCTTGAGGGCACTCCCGCATTTGTTCACGGCGGTCCCTTTGCAAATATCGCACACGGCTGTAACTCTGTTATTGCTACAAAAATGGCAATGAAAATGGGTGACTATGCCGTTACGGAAGCGGGCTTCGGTGCTGACCTTGGTGCAGAGAAATTCCTTGATATTAAATGCCGTATGGCAGGTCTTACACCTGACGCAGTCGTTATTGTTGCTACTGTAAGAGCACTTAAAATGCACGGCGGTCTTCCAAAAACCGAGCTTAATACCGAAGACTTAAATGCACTTGAAAAGGGTATTCCCAATCTTCTTCGCCATGTTTCAAATATTAAGAATGTATATAAGCTTCCCTGTGTTGTGGCAGTAAACAGATTTCCGACTGACACTGACGCTGAAATCGACTTCATTATTGACAAATGCCGTGAACTGGGCGTAAATACGGTTCTTTCAACCGTTTGGGCTGAGGGCGGCAAAGGCGGTGAGGCTTTGGCTCGTGAGGTTGTTCGTCTTTGTGAGGAAGAAAAAGGCAATTTCACATTCTCTTACGATACCGACCTTTCAATTACGGAAAAAATTGAAGCAGTTGTTAAAAAGATTTACGGCGGCGACGGTATAACGGTTATGCCAAATGCCAAGAAACAAATTGCACAGCTCCAGGAACTCGGATTTGGTAAATGCCCCGTATGTATCGCAAAAACACAGTACAGTTTTTCTGACGACCCGACAAAGCTCGGCGCTCCCGAACACTTTACTGTTACGGTTAAGAATGTTAAGGTTTCTGCAGGTGCAGGCTTCGTAGTAGTTTTAACAGGCGACATTATGACAATGCCCGGTCTTCCAAAAGTTCCGGCAGCAGAAAAAATTGATGTTGACGAAAACGGCAAAATTTCAGGACTTTTCTAAACCAAACCAAAATTAAACTAAAAGCAGACCGTGGGTCTGCTTTTTTGTAGGTAAAAATATGAAACAAAGAAACGGAAAAGAACAGTACGATTATTTAACAAAAACTCCCATATCAACACTTGTAATAAGGCTCGGTATTCCAACTACCATTAGCATGCTTGTAACCAATATTTACAATATGGCAGATACTTATTTTGTCGGTAAAATCGGTACAAGTGCCTCGGGTGCCGTGGGCATAGTTTTCGGACTTATGGCAATCATTCAAGCGGTAGGGTTTATGTTCGGCCACGGTGCCGGCAGTATTATTTCCCGAAAGCTCGGCGCTAAAGATACCGAAAGCGCCACTAAAATTGCATCAACGGCTTTTTATCTTTGCGTGTTTGCAGGGCTTTTAATTGCAGGGTTTGGACTTGTGTTTTTAACACCTTTAATGAAGCTGCTCGGCAGTACAGATACAATTTTACCTTATGCTAAAAAATATGCATCTTGCATTTTGATTGCCGCACCGTTTATGTGTGCTTCATTTGTGCTTAACAATATTCTTCGTTATGAAGGTAAAGCATCACTTTCTATGGTTGCGCTTTGTTCCGGCGGTCTTTTGAATATTTTTGGTGACTGGCTTTTAATGTCGAAACTTCAAATGGGTATTATCGGCGCCGGTATTGCAACTGCAATTTCACAGGTAATCAGTTTTTCACTCCTTTTAAGCGTGTTTCTCACTAATAAAACTGTTAGCAAAATCAGAGTGAAATACATTTCGTTTAAGTGGGCTGACATTTGGTCAATTTGCTTTACAGGTCTTCCGAGTTTAGTTCGTCAAGGACTTACATCGATTTCAACTATGGTGTTAAACGGCTGTGCCGGTATGTATGGTGACGAAGCTATTGCCGCAATGACAATAGTAAATAAAATCTGTTTCTTTATTTTTGCAATCGGTCTTGGCATCGGTCAAGGTTTTCAGCCTGTTGCCGCATTTAACTACGGCGCAAAGAAATATAAACGTGTAAAAAAAGCATTTTTCTTTACATTTATGCTTGGTGAAGTTTTTCTCGGCACACTTGCTGTTGTCGGTATAATCATTTCATCAAATCTCGTAGGCATTTTCCGTGACGACCCGCAGGTTATTGAAATCGGCACATTCGCTCTGCGTGTTCAGTTTTTAGCGCTGTTCTTCCTGCCCGTTTGTGTCTGCACAAATATGCTTTTCCAAAGTATCGGCAAGAATGTTTCTGCAACCTTCCTTTCAACCCTTCGCAGCGGGCTTGCATTTATCCCCACAATAATTATTCTGACTCATTTTTACGGGCTTTTGGGAGTTGAGATTTCCCAAACAATAGGAGACATAGTAACATTTGTTATTTCGATTCCGTTTATAATCTATTTCTTCAAACACTTGCCGAGAGAAGATGTGTCTGACGAAGCATAATACGCAAAACAGCCTCTGCAAAAAGCAGAGGCTGTAATTATTTGTTATTCCGAAAGAAGCATTCTGTCATTGTCAAGATTTTTACCGACAGACTCCTTGAATTTAAGGAGCAAATCATTAACAGAAAGGCTCTTTCTCTCATCGCCCTTAACGTCATAAACAATGTTACCGTTGTTCATCATAATTGTTCTGTTGCCAAGGTCAAGGGCTGATTGCATATTGTGCGTAATCATAAGGCAGGTAAGGTTATTTTCATCAACGATAGTTTTCGTTAAATCTA
This sequence comes from uncultured Clostridia bacterium, assembly GCA_945971755.1. Classification (GTDB taxonomy): domain Bacteria; phylum Bacillota; class Clostridia; order Oscillospirales; family Acutalibacteraceae; genus Fimenecus. The sequence goes on along the minus strand of CAMFPJ010000004.1, from coordinate 3,288 downwards.
AGACCTTTTCGGCAGTGCCCGGGTCAAGAGCCGCTGTGTGCTCATCAAGCAGTAAAAGCTTCGGTGGGTTAAACGTAGCCATCATAAGGGTAAGTGCTTGCCTTTGACCGCCCGAAAGAAGTCCGACAGGCTGCTTCATTCTGTCTTCAAGTCCCATTCCGAGCAGTGACAGACGCTCGCGGAAAACCTCTTTGTCTTTTCGTGAAACTGAGCTGAGCCATCCTCCGCGGCCTGCCGCAAGGGCAAGGTTTTCTTCAATGCTCATTCCGGGTGCGGAGCCTCTCATAGGGTCCTGAAAAAGTCTGCCGATAGATTTTGCCCGCTTAAATTCGGGCGTAAGGGTAATATCCTTGCCGTCAAGAAAAATAGTGCCGCTATCGGTCATAAAAGAGCCTGCAACAGCGTTAAAAAGTGTTGATTTACCTGCACCGTTCGCACCGATAATCGTAATAAAATCGCCCTTGTTTACGTGAAACGATAAATCACTGAGAGCAGTTTTTGCATTTACTGTGCCCGGGTTAAAGGTTTTTGAAATATGTGATAAAGTAAGCATATTATATTGCCTCCTTTCCACGTGAAAGAGAAAGACGTCTTTTAATTGCAGGCGCCTGTGATTTAAGGTAAGGAGCGGATATTGCAATAATAACAATTATTGACGAAACGAGCTTGAGCATGTATGCCGGCATATCAAATCTGAGTGCTATTGTATAAACAAATCTGAATACGATTGAACCAAGCACTACTCCCACAGCACGAATCGGAATTTTACCTTTGCCAAGGAACACTCCGCCGATAAGAAGAGAGGCGAGTGCAACCGTAACCATTCCTGTGCCTATGTCAATGTTAACTGACTTTTGTGACTGTGCAAGCAAACAGCCTGAAAGAGCTGTAAATGAGTTTGCTACACAAAGTCCTACAATAGTTGTAAATACGGGATTAATTGATGATGAACGGACCATATCGGGGTTGTTGCCTGTTGCACGAATGGCAAGGCCGAGTTTTGTCTTAAGGAAAAGAGAGAGGAATAAAACAACAAATACAACTGCGATAAGGGAAATGATAAGTATGTATTCATTTTCAAAAGCAGTACCGTTGAGCTTGTCTTTAAGAATTGTAAAAACCGTTTTGGTAGTATTCATACTTAGTATGGATGAGTTACCCATTATTGCAATATTAACCGAATAAAGACCCGTGTTAACAATAATACCCGCTAAAAGACTGTTAATACCCATTTTAGTTTGTAAAATTGCAACCACAAAGCCTGAAACAACACCTGCAGCCATTGCCGCAATAATTGAAAGCCCGGGGTGACCTGCAATAGCCACAACCGCACCCACAGTAGCACCGAGTGTAAAGCAGCCGTCTGTTGAAAGGTCGCACACATTAAGCATTGAGTAACTTAAAAACAACGCTAAAACCGTAAGTGAACTTATAAGCCCTAATTGTAAGGCGTTTTCTCCCAAGCTCAAAATCGAGTTAAAATCCATATCGTTCCGTCCTTAATTATTTACATACAGAGAACAGATAATCCGTGATGGGTTATCTGTTCAGCGTAAGATGTAATTCTAATACTTATTATTCACCGATTGTTGCAAGGATAAGATTAAAGATTGCCTTTGTGTCAAGGTAGTCAGATGTACCTGTGATGTTTCCGCCGGGAGCGTCCATTGATGCAACAATTGGTGAATCTTCATTAACCGGATTTGAAACTGCTGCAAAAATTACAGGAGTATCAGTACCGTCAGTTGCACCCTTCATTGCCATTGCAACGGGAGTAGCAACGCCTACCATAAGGTCAACCTTGTCTGCCTTAAAGCCTGCAATAATCTGGTCCAATACGTTAAAATCCAAGTTGCAGTTTTGATATTTAACATCAAAAGCAACGTTCTTTTCTTTACCTATTGTGTCAAGCTGAACTTTAATATTAGAAACAATCTGGTTAAGCGAAGCGTCATCAACAAGGTTACAAATACCGATTGTAAATGTCTTTTCGGCATTTTCTGCACCGAGTTTACCCGATTTAAGAGCGGCTGCCGGAATATCTTTTGTACCGTCGTCAAATGCGTTGCCTGTTTTAATTTCTTTAATTGCTTGGCAGTTCGGTTCATACTTTGCTTTCATTTCAGCAAGGTCGTAGCCAAGTTTTGCACAAATTTCTGTGTTGATTGTTGCTGTACCGTTGTCAAATGTCTTAACAGGGAGTGTAGCTGTGTCTTTGCCGTCAATTAAAACTTCCGCAATCATATTAGCGGTTTCTTTACCAAGGTTAGCATAGTCAACACCGTAGCCAAGGTAAGCACCGTTAAGAGCGAATGAGTCAGCACCTGTAAAGTGCGGAATACCGGCTGCAGCAAGTTTTTCATAAATTGAAAGCTCTGCTGCCATAATTGTGTTGTCAGTCGGTGTAAAGATTGCAGATACTTTGTCAGCGATTGCTGAGTCAACAGCAAGACTGACTTCAGATGCGTTTGTTCCTGTGTATTCTTTGTAAGCAATGCCCTTTTCATCAAGGAATGCTTTTGCATCTGCAATAGCCTGTGCTGAAGCATCTTCGCTTACATTATAAAGAAGACCGATTACTTTCTTTTGAACTTTTGGTTCATCTTTTCCGTTTTTTCCGCAAGCTGCGAAACAAGTGATTGTTAAAACGAGTACGAGTAAAATTGCAATATATTTTTTCATGATGATTAGTCCTTTCAAATTAAAAAGTTTTTGTAGATGTTCTAAAAAAATTTTGCTATGATGTTAATTTGAAATTCGCCATCGCGTTGTAAATAATTTCATTGTTCTCGCCTCCGTGGAAAATAAAAAAACCTGTCTCAGTAAAAATACTGGGACAGGGAATATACATAACCTGCGGTACCACCCAAATTCATATCTTACGATATGCACTCACTGCGTACTAACATACGCTAAGCACTGTAACGGTTGCCCTCCGTCTCGCCTAATAACTGTTGCTTTCGGTTCGCCCTCAAAAGTCCATTCGGTCATTGTCCGTTGCCACACTCACACCGACGGCGGCTCTCTTAAAACGGGTGGTCACGACTTACTTACTCTTTCTCAAAGGTTTGCGTGGAATATTAACTTGTCAACAGTTTAGCACCTTAAAGTGTGTTTGTCAATAAATTTTTATAAATTTTTTCAAATTATTTTTATTAGCTTGAAATTGCTATGGAAAAACCAAAGCAAATGTGGTAAAATATTTTTGTATTTTTGTAATTGTATGGAGTTATCTTATGAATGTTCTTGTAATTGACGGAAACAGCATATTAAACCGAGCGTTTTATG
>CAMFPJ010000003.1 GCA_945971755.1 uncultured Clostridia bacterium | reverse complement strand
TTCTTAAAACTCTCGGAAAGCCCGAGGGAATCACAACCGGCGAAATGCAGAGAACAGCAAAAAGAGTTCTTGAGATGTGCATTAAATATATCTAATATGTAAAACAAAAGACCTACCAAAATTGGTAGGTCTAATTTTTTTGCTATTCAATTCCGAATTCCTAATTATTTTTATCAGCTAAAACTGGCATCCAAAGTCCGCCTTGGACGGTTCTGTGAGCAAATCCGTGGCGAAAAGGCTCTTTTGTGTCAATCCAGTCAGAGAACGGGTATATATCTTTTGTTTGGGCAAGGTATGAAACAAGTGATTTTGAAAAAAACTTAATATTCTCGCCTGTTTCGTCAAGCACGGCAGCCCAAAGCATCCAATCTGTTTTTGTAAGGGTGCTTCTGTAATCAAGGGGAACACCGTATTTATCAAGCTTTTCTGCGTATTTTTTGCTTTCTGCTTTGTAAAGAGTATCGGGGAAAAGGTTAAAATTCATTACTTTGTCCCAAATCAGATTGTATTTAAGGCTCCAGGAGTCTTCGTTACCTACTGAGAACGGAAGAGTACCGTCTTCCAAAACAAAGGCATAAAGTTTTTCGGCATAGTCCTTTGCAATATGCATATAGTCGTCCGGTTTATTAAGTGATTCACAAATTTTGTGGAAGAAAGCAATACCCATAACACTCTTAATTGCAAGGTTAATATTTCTTTCACTGTGACCTGCAAAGTCGTCTGTGCAAAGCTGATTGTTAAGAATAACACCTGCATCAACAAGGTATTTTGCCCATTTTTCAAGTAAGTCAAAGTTCTTGTCAATAACGCTTGTGTCGCCTGTGTAATGATAATGAAGATACGCCATTGAGAGCATATTTCCGCATTCTTCAATGGGCATTTGCGACCTGAAGCGCTGATGGCATTTCTTTTCAAGATAAACTTTGCGTTTCGGGAAAAGCGGAGAGTTTTTATGACCGTAAACCTGACCGTTTGCTATTGGGTACTGACCGATATCGTGAGGTGCAAAGTCAAAACTCCAAGCAGGCATTCTTGCAAATTCAAAAATACCTGTCATCATACCCTTTACAAGTTCCGGATTATAAAGTAAAAACAGCGGAAGTGCAGGGTAGGAAACATCGACTGTGTTAATACAGCCGTTTGAGTGACATTCCTTTGAGAAATAAAGAATATCACCGTTTTTATCCCTGAAAATTTTGTGTCCCGCCAAAACCTGTCTGTAAGATGCGATTAGAATATTTTGATAATCTTCACCGAATTTTTCGGAGTCGGCTAAAAGCATATTTTCAATGCGTTTTACGTCTTGAAAAAGTATATCGTGATTGTCACGCGCATATTCAATTACCTTAAAAATATTGTCAAATTTTTCTTTCCAAAGGCAAGGGTACTGTGTACCGAAATATTCAATAGATTTAATATCATCATAGGCAAAAATAAATGTGCCCTTTTGTGTTTCACATTCGCTGTGAATTCCGAATTTTCCGTGGCTGTAACTGTCTTTATCGCCTGTTAGGTAAACATAACCCCAGTTTGCACAAACGCCGTCACCGCTGCTGTTTAAGGGCTTTTGATTTTTGTTGCCCATAAACACAACCGACGTATCGCCAAGGTGTTTTGCGCCGTAAGTAAGTTTACCGTTTTTTCTGTCAAAACAAAATTCTTTGCCGATTGTAATGCACACCTCTACCGTATGCTCTTTGCCGTCCAAAATCTCAATTTCATAGTCAATGTATGAAACAGGGAGTGAGAGCTTGTAAATATCGTCAATAATAAGCGGAGTCCAAAACTTAACCGTAAGTCTTAAAATTTCGTTCTCGAAAGTGTATGTAGTTACAAGCGGAGTTACATCAACGCTTATCTGGGGAATAATCTCATCACCTTTATCGGGTTTGCCCATAAAGCATAAGGAATAAATATGGTCAAGATAAACCGCGCCTTGAATTGATTTTCTTTGACCGTGCCATATTTGTGTATCTTTGCCGTAAAGGGTTTCGCTTGAAGACCAAATGCTCATAAACGGGTCAATGGTAATCAGCGGATAAGCCGGAAGTATTATTTGTGACACGAAAACTCACCTCTCCTTATACAATGATTATATACCACATCTTTTTAATTATCAATAACAAAAAAAGCAGGGAAAACCCTGCTTGAATATATGATTCGGTTTATATACAATATTTGAAAATTGCAATAAACTGAAGAACGCTGCCTGCTAAAATAAATATGTGGAAAATGCCGTGAATATAATGATATTTGCTGCCGAGTCCGTAAAAAATCATACCCAGTGTGTAAGCGATTCCGCCGGAAAGCAGCCAAATAAAGAACGGAAGTCCAAAAGCCGCAATAATCGGTTTAACAGCAAAAATTGCCATCCACCCTAAAAGAAAATAACATGTGTAAGAAATACCGGCATAAGTTTTGTGGTCAATAGCCGTAAAGGTTACACCCACGGCAGTTATTACAATTCCTATAGCTGAGAGAATAAGCATCAGTTTCAAATCGTATTCGCGAAGTTTTGTAATTAAAATCGGAACATAGGACCCGACAATCAGTGCGTAAATTGTGCAGTGGTCAAGTACCTGCAAAACTTTTTTGCCCTTTGACGGGTACAAACCGTGGTAAACGCTTGACATTGTGTAAAGAAAAATCATTGATGCACCGTAAATAAACCCGCCGACAAGCCCCCACCAGTTGTGGTGATAAATTGCAAAGCTCGAGCAAAGAAGCAGTGCGACAACGCCGAATGCCCCACCGACAATATGCGTTATCATATTAAAGATTTCTTCCGGTCTTGTGTAATTGGGAAGATTTCTGTCATCAAGCTTGGTTCTTTTAATAGCCATAGCCATGCCTCCTTTTCATGATTAACATTATAAGCTAAAATTCTTAATTTGTCACGTAAAATATATATTAACTACTTTTTAACAAATTGTTAAGGTTTTGGATGTATAGTTTTTTTACTTGTAAAGGCAAATTGAATAGTGTATAATACAAAATTGTATATATCTTTCTTTTACGGAGGAAAAACATGAGCGAAAACAATTCTCTTAATGATAAGTATCAGAAAATTGAAGAAAATGTTGCGGAAATAATAACGGAAAAAGAGTCTGAAAAAGAAAAGAAGCCTAAAGAAAAAAAGGCAAAAGAACCCATGGCTTCAAAAGATAAAAAAACGAAAAAGGAAAAGAAAGAAAAAGAGCCTAAGGAAAAAAAGATTAAAGAACCGAAAGTTCCGAAAGAAAAGCACGGGCTTAAAAACAAAAAAGACCGTGATGCCGACTTAATGCCTGCCGAAGAAAAATCAGCAGAAAATGAAGAGTTAAAAACCGAAAAAGTCGCTATTGAAGTTGAACCCCACCGTCAAAAAGAAGAAATAATATTTGACGATATTGATGCGTCAAAATATTTGCAGTCGGAAACGGAAGAAGCAGAAGAAACGACGGTAAACAGTACAAATGAATTTGTCACTGAAGAAATGTTACCCGTTTCTGAAGACGAAACTTTTGAAAAAGAAGAGTTTGACGGCAAGAAAAAGAAAGAAAAAAAGTCTAAAACACCAAAAGAGAAAAAAGAAAAAGTCAAAAAGATTAAAGAGCAAAAATCCGAAAAGCTAAAAAAAGAGAAAAAAATTAAAGAAAAGAAACCTCGTGACCCGCTTGAGAAAAAAGATGTTGTAACAATTATTATCGCCGCAGTTGCAATTATTTTGGCACTTGTGTTCGGCTTTATTACATTCTTTAATTCCCGAACAGAGGACCAAAAAGGTGAACTTGTCAGAAAATATGTATTTCTCGGTAAAATTTTCCCTGACTATGCAGTTGAACAGGGAAAACCAAATGAAAATACTGACGAGGGCAAGCTTGCAAATGCTCAGATTACAAGAAACGGTATTCTCGCAAATTTAGTGCAGACAGATATCCCCAATATTTTTTACGGAATTAACTCCGATTACACTGTTCAGTATTATCAGTACCGTGACGGAGAGGTCTTGCCTGTTAAATATACAAATTCAATCCCTCTTAAAATTGATATGGGCAGCGCAATTCTTAATATTGAAATGAATTATATCAAAATAGAAGATTACGTTTACGGAATAAGTGTTTTCTCATCAAGCGACAACGGCGATGACGTAACATATTTCTATGATTTAGTAGTGTTCAAAATGACAGTTATGCCGTCAAAATACAAACAGGACGGCCATGCTCTTTTACTTGCCTCAACTGATAAATCGGCGCTAATGAGCAATGATATTTTATGGTCGGAAAGCTTTGATGTTAATCTTGAAACAGGGGCAATGACAAGATTTTTAAGCGTTGTTAACAGAACGATTGATGAACGCGGCGCCGGTGTAACAGATTTCTGTATTCTTCCGAAAGCAGGATATACATCTTCTTTGCAGTCGCTGCCGTTTATTTCCTCACGTGAATATCCCGCGGGTGCCGGACTTCAGGATATTTTTGTTAAAAACGGAACCAAGGAAACACTTTTGGCGTCTGATGTTTACGGCAAATTTTTTGTTACAGACGCAGCAAGCGTAATTTATTTACGCAAAACCACCACGGGCTTTGACGTGATTAAAAATACGGACGGCGTTGAAAAGGTTACCGGGTCTTTTTACGGCTTTATGGGCACTAACTATATGATTAGCGGAAATTATATTTTAAGTAAGGGTGACGGAAAGCTCTATAACATTGTTTCCGGCAGAGAATACACGCTTGTAGGGTACTCAATGAATGCCGATGCATTGGCAATAAGCAATGACGGAAAATACGCAGTTATGATGGGCACGGTTAAAAATGCCCTCGACTATCAAATTCACGTTTTCAACTTGGAAACAGGCGAATACGTTAAGCTTCCCGACAAAAACTATGCTCCACATATAAACCTTTACTTTATTGACAACACAACCGTTCTTTACACTGCGGTTGACCCGAATCAGGGCTATGAATATATAGTTTTTGACGTTACTAAGACATTTGAAAATGAATAAAAAAATTTACTGCGGTGGTAAACACCGCAGTTTTTGTGCAAAACATCATATTGTACGTCAATTTTTGACACTTAACTTGTGAGTTTTGCAAAAAGTTAATAAAATGTTCAAAAAACACTTGAATTTATTTTGCAATAGTGATAAAATACCTCTTGCATTCGTGAGATACGTAAGTTTCACGAGTCGGTGTTGATTACAATGAGGGTCCACCCGTTCCCATCCCGAACACGGTAGTTAAGCTCATTTGTGCCGAAAATACTTGGCTGGAAGCGGCCCGGGAAAATAGGTAATGCCGACATAAACCGAAAGCGTCTGCCCAATAGGGTGGGCGTTTTATTTTTATAAATTTCAGGGCGGGTATTGTATAATATCCGTTTTTTTGATATAATAAATTATCTATGAAAAATTGAAGTGATCTGCTCAGCAGAAGTTCAAAAAGTTAGGAGTAAAGGTATGCTTTTTGCACAGGATATCGGAATTGACCTCGGCACAGCAAACACAGTTGTGTACTTAAAGGGCAAGGGAATTGTTATTCGCGAGCCGTCAGTTGTTGCGGTTATTGAAAAAGACAACCCGCCAACAGTAGTTGCAATCGGAAATGAAGCAAAAGAAATGATTGGCAGAACCCCGGGCTCAATTACTGCAGTAAAGCCTCTTAAAAACGGTGTTATTGCCGACATTGAAATTACTTCGGACATGCTCAAGGAATTTATAAAAATGGCGATTAAGCGTTCACCTTTTTCAAGAGCAAGAGTTCTTATATCTGTTCCCTCGGGTATTACAGAGGTTGAGCGTAAAGCGGTGCGTGACGCCGCAAGAAACGCAGGTGCAAAATTTGCGTCTTTAATCAGCGAGCCCCTTGCGGCAGCTATGGGTGCAGGGCTCAACATATCCGATGCGGTAGGTAATATGGTTGTCAATATAGGTTCGGGTACTACCGAGGTTGCCGTTATTTCGTTCCGAGATATTGTAACCTCAAAATCAATTCGTACTGCCGGCGACAAATTTGATGAAGCTATTATTGAATACATAAGCAAGAAACACAATGTGCTTATAGGTGAGCGAACTGCTGAAGAAATTAAAATTAAAATAGGTTCTGCCACACCTTACGACGGTGAGGGCGCAATGGATGTTCGCGGCAGAAGTTTAATTGACGGTCTTCCTAAAAACATTGAAATTACTTCAGAAGATGTCCGTGAAGCTCTATACAAACCCCTTTCGGAAATTCTTGAAACTATCCGCACAACACTTGAAAGAACTCCCCCTGAACTTTTGGCTGATATTGTTGATAACGGAATAATGCTTACGGGCGGCGGAGCACTTCTGCGCGGTATTGACAGACTTATTTCAGAAGAAACAAAAATTCCCGTTCACATAGCTGTTGACCCTCTTGACTGTGTGGCAATGGGAACGGGTATGTGCCTTGAAAGAGGTAACATTTAATACGGAGGCAGAACATTGAATAACTTTTTTAAGGGAACAACATTCAAAGTTTTATTGACAGTTGCAATTCTTTTACTTGTTGCGACGGTCTTTGCCGCTGCCTCTTCTGCGTCGTCTTCACCGATTACAAAGGCAGTCAGTTTTGTGACCGCGCCTCTTGGAAAGGTTGCTTCTTATTTTGCGGAAAAGGCTGACTCGTTTACGGGTGGCTTTGTTTCATCGGAATCTTACCGAAAGAGAGTTGAGGAGCTTGAGAGTGAGGTTGCCGAATACAGAGCTGAGCTTGTTGACTATGAAAATGCTAAAAAGCAGTTAAATTCCTATGAAGAGTTTTTGGACGTTCGTGAGGAAAATCCTGATTTTGAATGGGTTTACTGTACCGTTATCGGCAGAGATTCGGCAGATGTTTTCAGTTCATTTACCTTAAACAAAGGCTCAAATCACGGAATAAAGGTTAACGACGCCGTAATTTACCGTAATTATCTTGTCGGAGTTGTAACTGAGGTTAACCCTACATCTTCAGTAGTCAGAACGGTTACGGACCCAAGTGTTAACGTGGCGGCTTATGAAATCCGAACAGGCGAAATAGGCTATGTTTCGTCAAATTCGGAGCAGTCGCTTTCAGGTAAATGCTCACTGTCGGGGCTTGACAAAAACACTGCGGTTTCAAAGGGCGGAATTGTTTGCACTTCGGGTACGGGCGGAATTTTCCCCAAAGACCTTATAATCGGCACTGTAAGTACCGTAGAGCAAAGCACAACGGACAACTCGGCATTTGCTTTGTTGGAACCCGCCGCTGACTCAAAGGATATCAGCAGTTGTTTTGTAATTACTTCATTCGGAGAAAGCTAAAATGAATTCTCTTAATAAGACAAAATTAAAAAAATATGCGGTTTACGTTTTAATTTTACTTACCGCACATTTGCTTCAAAATCTGTTACCTGTTTTCCCCATGCTGTTTGGAGTAAGACCTATTCTTCTTATTTCAGCGGCAGTTTGTATTTCAATGTATGAGGGAGAAATTGTGGGCGCTGCCATGGGGCTTTTTGCCGGCGCACTTTGGGACACGGTAACGGTTTCTGCTGACGGATACAATGCGCTTTATCTCATGGTGGCTTGTGCTTTTTGCGGTGTGTTCTTGCGCGTCTTTCTCAGAAACAACATTTTGACATTTTTATGGATGAATTCCATCACCACCGTTTTTTACAGTATAACGTACGTTCTTTTCTTTATTACAACAAGGGGAATTGACGGCGGAATATGGCTTCTTTTAAGATATTATTTGCCAATGGCGGTTTATTCGGTACTGCTTACTCCGTTTTGGTATCTTATAATCAGAAGCGTGAACAGAAAATTTAAGATTTCGTATATTGAGTATTAAATAAACAAAAATTTTTCAAAGGAGGTTTGCGAATGAGGCCGTCTTACAGTTTTAAGCTGAGAACAACATCATTTATTCTTGCTATTGTGTTTGTAGTTTCGGTTTTCTGTGCAGATTTGTTCAGAATTCAGATTATTGATAAAGAAAAATACGCATCAAAAAAGCTTACTCTTTCGCAGAGTACCTCCAAAATTCAAGCTGTCAGAGGTGAAATTCTTGACAGCAAGGGTACAGCGCTTGTTTACAATGTTTCGTCAAACACGGTCTATTTTGACGCCGCCTATTTTCCAAAAGCCTCCAAAAAACAGGAGAGAAATGAAATTGTTTCTTCACTGGTTGAGCTTTTTAACAAAAAAGGAGTTGAATTTAACAGTTCGCTCCCCATTGAACTTCAAGACGGAAAAATTGCTTATAAAGAAAATTCCAACGCTGATAAAAAATACCTTTTCTCAAAAGATTACTTAAAGCTTAATCTTTATGCAACGGCCCAGAACTGTTTTGACGCATTAGTGGAGTATTATGAGCTTGAAAATTATTCAAAAGCAAAAGCTTTGGAAATTGCTTCGGTTTATTTTGCAATGACAAAGGCCGATTTTTCAACTGTTAACCCCTTTACTTTTGCGGAGAATGTTCCTGACGAATTGGTTCTGATATTGAAGGAGCAAAGCAGATTTTACACCGGCGTGGAAATAAGAATTGACACAACACGTGAATATTATGACGGAACAATAGCTCCGCACATTGTGGGCTTTTACGATTATCTTAATGCTGACGAATACAAGGCGGTGACAGAAGAATACAACGAGGCAATTAAAAATCCCGAACTTACCGACGAAGAAAAAACTGACTTAAAACTTCGCTCTTATGCGATTACCGACAAAATCGGAAAATTCGGAATTGAAAATGCCATGGAAGAAACTCTCCGCGGCAAAAACGGCATTATGACAACTGTTACAAATGCTGACGGCACAAAAAACAGAATTGTTACAACCGAGCCGGAAAACGGCGGTAATGTTATTCTTACATTCAATGCAGATTTTCAAAAGCAGGTACAAAATATTTTGAATTCAAGAATTGAGAGCTTAAAAGAAACCTCTGCTGTTTCCCCTGCGGGCAGTATTGTTGTTCTTGACGTTCACGATTTTTCGGTTCTTGCCTGTGCAACTTATCCGTCCTATAATCTCTCAACATATAAAGAAAACGTTGTGGCGCTTAATACGGACAAAACCGCTCCGCTTTGGAACCGGGCGTTAAGGAGTACCTACGCTCCCGGCTCGACGGTAAAGCCTGCGGTTGCAACTGCCGGTATGGAAGAGGGAATTGTAACACCCACAACACCCATTGTTTGCAATCTTTATTACACATATTTTAAGGACCAAACATTCCAGTGCTTTAACAACAATGCACACGCCGGTTCAGCCCAGATTGCTGAAACTGCCATTAAAAATTCCTGTAACTGTTATTTTTATGAGGTGGGCAGACTTCTCGGAATTGATAAACTGGGTGAATATCTGTTAAAATTCGGACTCGGCATGAAAACAGGCGTTGAGCTTACGGAGGCAAAGGGTGTTATTGCAGGCCCTGACGAGCGAAAGGCTGCAGGCGGAGTTTGGTATCCCGGTGACGTTGTTCAGGCGGCAATCGGTCAGTCAGACAATCTTTTCACACCGATACAGCTTGCCACTTATGCAGGTATGCTTGCAAACGGCGGCACAAAATACAAGGCTCATTTTGTAAAGGCCATTAAATCGGCAGATTATTCCGAAACTGTTTATGAAACAGAGCCGGAGGTAATTACACAGCTAAATATTTCAGATTCCTCCAGAGCGGCAGTTAAAAGGGGAATGGTTTCGCTGGGCAACAGTTACTCTGCATTCCAAAAGCTTCCTTATGAAATTGCATGCAAAACAGGTACTGCACAGGTTAAAAAATATATCAACGGTGCTAAAGTTACCTACACAAACGGTTTTATGATTGCTTACGCGCCTGCTGACAACCCACAGATTGCAATAGCAGTTGCAATTGAAAACTCAATGTCATCAGGTATCGCAACTTACGTGGCAGAAATTTGCAACGCATATTTTGAAAGCGACACAGGCATTACGTCATCACAAACCGGCGGCAGTGTTTTAAGATAGTATATTGTGAGAAACATGATTCGTCGTTTTTGCGAAGTTCAGAAATGCGATTGTGTTTAATTAAACACAAAAGTGTTAATAATATAAAAGGCAAGAAAATAACATATTGACAATATATTTTTTATGTTGTATAATACAAAGGCTTTCGGCATTCACGGAATATGGCGCAAACTTATTATAATAAGTATTCACCCGACCTTATCCTGTGGTGTGCGAAAAATAAATTTTAATGAGGTGAAACACAATGACAAAAGAAGAAAAGCAGGCTATTATGCTTGAGTATGCTACTCATGAAGGTGACACAGGTTCTCCGGAAGTTCAGATTGCTGTTCTTACAAAGAGAATTAACGACCTTAACGAGCATCTTAAGGCTAACAAGAAGGACCACCACTCAAGAAGAGGTCTTCTCAAGATGGTTGGTCACAGACGTAACCTTCTTGCATACCTTCAGAAGGTTGATATCGAAAGATACCGTTCAATCGTTGCAAGACTCGGTCTTCGTAAATAAGACACTATTAAGGCAAACAGTTTCGTGCTGTTTGCCTTAAATTGCTTTTTAACACAGTAAAACACAAGGCAAATTTCCCTCTCTTTAGCGGTAAACAGAGCGCTTGAAAACCGAGTGTTGTGTTTATTGCTAAAACGAGATTTTTGCCTTGAAAAAATAAATTAAAGGAAGGTAAAAACTATGTTTTTCAAGAACTTCAAAGTTTGGGAAACCGAACTTGCCGGCAGAAAGCTTTCAATTGAAACCGGCAAAATGGCAGGCCTTGCAAACGCTGCCGTAATGGTTCGCTACGGCGAAACAAACGTACTTTGCACAGTTACTGCATCAGCAAAGCCCCGTGAGGGTGTAGATTTCTTCCCTCTTTCCGTTGACTATGAGGAGAAGATGTATTCAGTAGGCAGAATTCCCGGTTCATTCGGCCGCCGTGAGGGCAAGGCAAGTGAAAAGGCAACTCTTACATCACGTTGCATTGACAGACCTATTCGTCCTCTTTTCCCGAAAGACCTCAGAAACGACTGCTCCGTTGTTGCAACGGTTATGTCTGTTGACCCGGACTGCAGCCCTGAAATTGCATCAATGATTGGTGTTTCAGCTGCTATTGCAATTTCCGATATTCCGTGGGACGGCCCCATTTCAGGCGTAAATGTTGGTCTTGTTGACGGTGAAATTGTTATTAACCCTACTCTTGAGCAGAGAGCAAAAACAGACCTTAACTTAACGGTTGCTTCAACTGCTGACCTTGTTGCCATGATTGAAGCAGGCGGTAACGAAATTCCCGATGACCTTATGTTTGACTGCATTATGGCGGGTCATGAGGAGAATAAGAAAATCGTTAAATTTATTCAGGGCATCGTTGATGAAATCGGCAAGCCTAAGTTCTCTTATGAATCAAGTGACCCTGACCCGGTAATTTTCAAGGAAATTGAAGATTTCTGCATTGAAGACGTTAAAAAGGCACTTGACACTGACGACAAGCTCGTTCGTGACGAAGCACTTCTTCCGATTTACGAAGCAGTTCACGAGAAATTTGACGAGCAGTTTGAGGGCAACGAGGGCAAAATCGAAGAAATTATGTATCTTGTTCAGAAGCACGTTGTTCGTTCTTGGCTTAAAGACGAGCACAAGCGTGTTGACGGCAGAGGGATTGATGAAATTCGTCCTCTTAACGCTGAAATTGACTTGCTCGCCCGCGCACACGGTTCAGGTATGTTCACACGCGGCCAGACACAGGTGCTTTCAGTAGCAACATTGGGCCCTGCAGGTGACGCACAGATTCTTGACGGTCTTGACGAGCAGAAGGAAAAGAGATACATTCACCATTACAATTTCCCGTCATACTCAGTTGGCGAAACAAAGCCGTCAAGAGGCCCCGGCAGACGTGAAATCGGTCACGGTGCTCTTGCAGAAAAAGCACTCGTTCCCGTAATTCCGTCAATAGAAGAATTCCCTTACACAATTCGCGTTGTATCAGAAGTTCTTTCTTCAAACGGTTCAACATCACAGGGCTCAATTTGCGGCTCAACACTTGCACTTATGGCGGCAGGTGTTCCCATTAAAGCTCCGGTTGCCGGTATTTCCTGCGGTCTTATTACAGGTGACGAAGGCGTTTACGGCGACTTTATGACAATGGTTGATATTCAGGGTCTTGAAGACTTCTACGGAGATATGGACTTCAAGGTTGCAGGAACAAAGAAAGGTATTACCGCAATTCAGATGGACCTTAAGGTTCACGGTCTTACTCCTGAAATTATTAAAGAAGCATTTGCAAAAACACATAAGGCAAGAGAATATATTCTTGACGAGATTATGCTTCCTTGCATTGCTGAGCCTCGTGCAGAGCTTTCAAAGTGGGCTCCCAAAATGCTTACAACAAAGATTGACCCTGAAAAGATTGGTGACGTTATCGGTAAGCAGGGTAAGGTTATTCAGAAGATTCAGGCAGAGTGCGAATGCAAAATTGACATTTCCGAAGACGGTAACGTATTCGTTTCAGCTATTGACCTTGAAAACGCTAAGAGAGCAATTATGATTGTTGACACAATCGCAAAAGACCCTGAGCCGGGCACAATTTACAACGGTGTTGTAACACGCCTTATGAGCTTCGGTGCATTTGTTGAGATTGCTCCCGGTAAAGAGGGACTTTGCCACATCAGCCGTCTTGATGTTAAACGCACCGAAAAAGTTGAAGACGTTGTTAACGTGGGCGATAAGATTTTAGTTAAGGTTCTTGAAATCGACGACCAGGGCAGACTCAACCTTTCTCGCCGTGACGCTCTTATTGAAGTTAAAGGTTTAACACCTGAAAACGACATTGATGATGAGCCGAGAAAAGAAAGAAAACCTCGCCATGGCGGTAAACCGCATCATCACAACTGATTAAACAGTAATATTTTTAAGGACATTCTCAAAAAGAGTGTCCTTTTTCTTTCTGTAAAAGTCTTAACAAAAAGATGAGAGCTTTACTTGCCTTAAACCGACAATTGGCGAGCACATCTTTTTTACGGTATATTGTAAAAATAAACCCACTATGAAAAACATAGTGGGAAAAACTTTGAATTGATATTTATTTTTCATCATTTATACAGCCGTGACATTTTGAGCAGTCACCTGTGCAACAGGCACATTTTGAAATACTTTTATGCCTTTTAACAAACACAACTGCAAGAATTATTAAAACTAATAAAACTGCACATAAAATTAAACTTTGAACATTCATGTTAAACACCTGCCGCCATTAAAATCATTCTCACAATAAATGCACAAACCCAAGCAACGGAGCACTGAAGCACAACAATACCCATTGCCCATTTTGCGCCAAGCTCGCGTTTGATTGAAGCGATAGCCGCAACACACGGCGTGTAAAGAAGTGAGAACACGAGCATTGAACCGGCGGAAAGGGGAGTCATGATTTCAGAGATATCGGAAATCAAAACCTCAAGGGTGGAAACAACACTTTCCTTTGCCATGAAGCCGGTTATAAGGGCAGTGACAATTCGCCAGTCACCAAGACCAATGGGCTTAAAGACAGGGGCTAAATACCCTGCAATAACAGAAAGAATACTTGTGTCTGTTTCAGAACCGAGGTAAGTAAGCCTGAAGTCAAATGACTGTAGGAACCAAACAACAATAGTTGCAAGGAAAATCACCGTAAATGCACGCTGTAAAAAGTCTTTTGCCTTATCCCAAAGAAGTCTGATAACATTTTTAGCACCGGGGAGTCTGTAATTTGGAAGCTCCATAACAAAGGGAACAGCCTCGCCCTTAAACGCAGTGTTTTTTGAAATAAGCGCCACAATAACGCCTGTAAAAATGCCGAGGAAATAAAGACCGACGGTAATCAGCCCGCTGTATTTTGGGAAAAATGTGCTTGCAAAAAAACCGTAAATGGGAATTTTTGCAGTACAGCTCATAAACGGCGTGAGCATAACTGTCATTTTTCTGTCTCGCTCAGAGGGGAGAGTTCTGCTTGCCATAACACCGGGAACAGTA
The DNA here is from genome assembly GCA_945971755.1 of uncultured Clostridia bacterium. Taxonomy (GTDB): domain Bacteria; phylum Bacillota; class Clostridia; order Oscillospirales; family Acutalibacteraceae; genus Fimenecus. The sequence goes on along the minus strand of CAMFPJ010000003.1, from coordinate 16,340 downwards.
CAACCGAAGCCGATGAGCATGGGCACAATACTTCTGCCGGAAAGACCGATTTTGCGAAGTAATTTGTCCATTACAAATGCAACACGTGCCATATATCCGCTGTCTTCAAGCAAGGAAAGGAAGAAAAATAAAATTACAATTACGGGGATAAAACTTAAAACCGAGCCCACACCTCCGAAAACACCGTCGATTATAAGTGAGCGTAAAACCTCACTGATATGAGCCGCTCTAAGACCTGAGTCAACGAGCATTGTAAGCTTTTCGATTCCCGTTTCCAAAATTCCCTGCAAAAATGAGCCTATAACATTAAAAGTCAAGAAGAAAACTGCCGCCATAATGAGAATAAATGAGGGAATAGCGGTGTATTTACCTGTTAAGATTTTGTCGATATGCCTGCTGCGCTTGTGCTCTTTGCTCTCTTTGGGTTTAACAACTGTTGTATCGCAGAGCTTTTTAATAAACGAAAAGCGCATATCCGCTATGGCTGCGGAACGGTCAAGACCGCGCTCTTCTTCCATTTGAACAATAATGTGTTCAAGCATTTCTTTTTCGTTCTCGGAAAGCTTTAACGCTTTAAGCACAATCTCGTCACCCTCAACAAGCTTGCTTGCCGCAAAACGAACAGGAATACCTGCATTTTCTGCATGGTCCTCAATTAAGTGCATAATGCTGTGAAGGCAACGGTGAACTGCGCCGCCGTTCTCATCTTTATTGCAAAAATCTGTTCTGCCGGGGCGTTCCTGATATTTTGCAATATGTACCGCGTGGCGGATAAGCTCATCAACACCCTCATTTTTAGAGGCTGAAATTGCAACAACGGGAATTCCGAGCATATCCTCCATAGTGTTAAGGTGAACGGAACCTCCGTTTCCGCGAACCTCATCCATCATATTGAGCGCCAGAACCATTGGCACATTTAGCTCCATTAGCTGAAGCGTTAAGTAAAGGTTTCGTTCAATATTAGTGGCATCAACAATATTGATAATTCCTGTTGGTTTTTCATTTAATATAAATTCACGGGATACAATTTCTTCACTTGTATAAGGGGAGAGCGAGTAAATTCCGGGAAGGTCGGTAACAAGCGTTTCAGGGTGATTTTTAATGGGACCGTCTTTTCTGTCAACCGTAACGCCGGGAAAGTTACCCACGTGCTGATTAGCACCGGTCAGTTGATTGAAAAGGGTTGTCTTGCCGCAGTTTTGGTTACCTGCAAGGGCAAAGGTAAGGAGTTTATCTTTGGGAAGAGGGTTTTCGTCTGCTTTAACGTGATATTTACCGTTTTCACCCAGACCCGGGTGCTCACGCACGATTTGCCCTTTGTGAACCGTGCTTTTTCTGCAAGAGTTGTCTGTGCCCTCGCAAATTTCAATTTTTGCCGCGTCATCAAGGCGGAGGGTAAGTTCATAGCCGTGAATAAGCAGCTCCATAGGGTCGCCCATAGGGGCATATTTCATAAGAGTGACTTCTGTTCCGGGAATTACGCCCATGTCAAGAAAATGCTGACGAAGAGACCCCTCACCGCCGACTGCTATTATCTCTGCACTCTCACCGATTTTTAAGTCTTTAAGTGTCATAAATTATCCTCGATTCAAGAAAGTTAGCCGCAACTAACTGCGCTGTGGTTTTAATAATACACCTGATTTTTTTGTTTGTCAATAGATTTCAGCAAAAAAGTTAGCGTAATCTAACCGAGTGAGCTGACAATTATTTTTTTGGCAGCGGTTTTTTGTCGTTTGTAAACCCGAGAATATAATCTGCAGATACATTATAAAAAGAACAAAGAGTAATTAAATGCCTTATCGGTAACGGTCGCTTATTCAATTCATATTGTGAATAATAAGTTTGCGTTGTTTGCAAAAGCTGCGCAATATCGCACTGCTTTAAGTCTTTGTCCTCTCTAAGGTCTTTTAGTCTTTCGTAATATTCCATTATTTTTCGCTCCTGTTTTTGATGTCAGCAGAAATATATCATAGTTCACAAATTAACTATTGACTTTAGACCATATATGGTCTATAATGCCTTTATGCAGCAGTTTTGACATCTCGCTCTGCATTTAATCAACACAAAAGAAAATTTTGGAAATTTTCGCATTGACAAAGTTTTTTCGTTGTGTTATCCTTTATAATTGTTACGTAACAAATGATAAAAAGGAGGCAGAAATATGTTTAACCTTGATAAAACTTGGTCAAGAAATGAATATGTCAGAAAACAGAGACAGGATTACCCGATGGATTCTGTTTATTTTCCGCTCTGCCCCGAAAGAAGACTTTTTTCCCATTCTTGCGATTAACTTTTATTTGGTTTATATGGGTTTTTAGTTGCACTGTCGAGGCTCGGCAGTGCTTTTTTTATTTTTAAGGGAGGAAGAAAATGGGTTACATAAAACTTCACGAGGACATTAAGGTTCCCGTGGCAAAAAATGTTGTTTATGCATTAAAGCTTGTTTGGAAAGCAGACAAAAGATTGATTTTAAGTTACCTTGCAAGCAATATTGTTGATAATATTTTTCAACATTATATTCAAAGCATTTTGTTTCTGAAAGTGCTTTTATCGGTTATTGACTCAAACGCTGATTTTTCGGTATATTTCAAAGACTTACTGATGTTTTTCGGCGTGACCGTGTTTATAAAAATTACCACTTGGGCTGCGGCCTATGTTCGCCAGGTGTCAACAAAAAATGTGCTTAAAGTGCTTAATAATATGGTTTTTGAGAAAGCAACGGAGCTTGACGTCAGCCAATACGAAAACCCCGAATTTTACGACAAATATCAACGTGCAACACTTGTTATGTCGGCAGGGTATTTTGATATTGTGTGCTACAATTTTGCAAATGCAATCAGCGGAATTTTGGCTCTTGCACTTGTAATCGGAACGGTTATGCTCATTGACCCTGTTTATTTACTGTTCCTTGTTCCCACAATGTTTGTTTTCATTATTGAAGTTGCAAAAAGCAAGGTAGTTTACAAGCGCGACCTTAAAATGACAGGAAATAACCGCACGAAAGCATACATTCAGAGAACGGTTTTTCTTAAAGATTTTTCAAAGGATATGAGAACGTCAAATATTTTCTCTGTTATGATGAAGCGTTTTGACGCGGCAATAAAAAGTAATGTTGAAATCTTGAGAAAATACGGTTTTCCGCTTTTCGCTTACAGTATTGTGAGCACGCTTTTTTCTGAGTTTATTCCAATAATCGGCACTTACGCCTATGCAGGTTATCAATTCATCAAGAAAAGCACAATGACTGTTTCGGGCTTTTCCGTAGTGGTATCATCAATTGCAACCGTTAGAGAAGCAACCTTAGTTGTTGCGGAAAATTTTGACGATATGACACAAATGGCGCTTTATTTTCAAAACCTTCGCGAATTTTTTGAGTACGAAAGCGAAATTAAAGACGGTGAAAAAGAGGCCGACGAATTTAGAAGCCTTGAATTCAAAAATGTAACATTTTGTTACCCCGGCGCTAAGAAAAATGCACTTGAAAATGTGTCTTTTATACTTAGAAAAGGTGAGACGGTTGCACTTGTGGGTGTTAACGGTGCGGGCAAATCTACACTTATTAAGCTTATCCTTAGATTTTATGATGTTACGGGCGGAGAAATTCTTTACAACGGCATAAATATTAAAGAATTTAAGGTAAATTCACTGCGAAGCCGTTTTGCAACGGTTTTCCAAGATTACAAGAACTTTGCCGTTTCAATTTTTGAAAATGTAATGTGCAAGGAGTGCACGGAAGCGGATAAAATCAAAGCTGAAAAGGCACTCAAAATGGCAGGCGTTTGGGATAAAATCAAATCGCTTCCCGAGGGCGGCGATACAGTGTTGACCCGTGAGTTTGACGAAAACGGCGCCGGTCTTTCGGGCGGTGAAAATCAAAAACTTTCAACCGCAAGGCTTTTTGCAAGTGAATATGATGTTGCAATTCTTGACGAGCCCAGTTCGGCGCTTGACCCCATTGCCGAATACAAAATGTATGAAAATCTTATAAGTGCAACGAAAAACAAGACTGTAATTTACATTTCACACAGGCTTTCTTCTGCCGTGCTTTCCGATAAAGTATATGTTCTCGGAAACGGACAAATTCTTGAAAGCGGTACTCACGAAAAGCTTTTAACTTCGGGAGGAAAATACAGCGAAATGTTTACACTGCAAGCCTCGGCTTATAACAGAGAGGGAGGCGAAGAAAATGTTTAAGAAGAAAAAAAGAGAAACAGAACATTCAATGTTTTCAAACATAATGTACTTTTTAGGACTTATGTTTAAGCTTTCACCGGGACTGGTAATCGGCGATATTCTCTGCGGAATTTTAAGAGTTTTGCCGCCTCGCCTTATTGCGGTTTTGGGTATTAAATATATTATTGACACCGTAACCGAGGGCAAGGACTTAACCCGAATAATTTATGCGGTTTTAGCTATTGCAGGGGTGCTGATTTTTGCCAACTTGGCAAATCTTATTTACAGAGAATTTTATTGGAATATGGAACGCGAAAGGCTTTATTACAAGCTTAATTCCGTGCTGTATGAAAAGGCTCATTCCCTTGACCTTGAAAGCTATGACAACCCTGATTTTTACAACAATTTCATTCTTACAATCGAGTCGTCATCGGATAATATTCAGAGCCTTTTAGGACTTGTTCAGCACTATATAGGCAATGTAATTTCACTTGTTACCATTGCTTCAATTATTTTTACCATTGACCCTGTTTGTCTTGTAATAATTTTAGCGTCAATTCTTATTTTTATGCCGCTCAGCACAAAAATCGGAAATCTTCAAATGGGCAGGCGAATTGACAATACAAAATTTCACAGAAGAAGCGATTATTTCCAAAGAATTTTCTACTTGCAGGACTATGCAAAAGAGGTTAGAATGAACGGTATTTGTCCGCTTCTTTTGGAGCGTTATAACGACGCCGCAAACGACGTTATTAAGAACCAAGATAAATACTGGAGAAAAATAGCGTCCTGCTACGCTGTTCAGCAGGTTGGGGTTCAGGCACTTGGCTTTATGTTCCTTTTGCCGCTGTATTTAGGTTATTGTGTGCTCGTAAAAAAGACTCTTTCAGCAGGCGACTTTGTAGCAACCTTTAACGGCGCAAACTCAATAGCAATGTCCCTTAATTTTCTGACGGTTTGGGCGGCGGCGGTATTTTCGGAGCGTGCCAAAATGATTGAAAAATACCGTGATTTCTTAAAAAGTGATTTTAAGATTTGCGACGGAGCAAGAACAGTACAAAACACCGAGCCGAAAACAATTTCCATTAAAAATATGTCATTTACTTATCCCGGAAATCCCGAACCTACTCTTAAAAACATAAATCTTGAGATTAAGCCTTATGAAAAAATAGCACTTGTCGGTTATAACGGCGCAGGCAAGACAACTCTTACAAATCTTTTGTTAAGACTTTACGATGTGACAGACGGAGAAATTCTTATAGACGGAGAAAACATAAAGAATGTTACTGTTTCTTCACACAGAGACAGATTTTCGGCCGTTTTTCAAGATTTCCAAACATTTGCTTGCTCTGTTGGCGAAAATGTTGCGTTGAGTGACAAAGTAAATTCGGAAAAAGTTCTTGAAGCACTCTCACACAGCGGATTTAACAAAGAACTTAAAAACGGTGTTGACACAGAGCTTTTAAGGGAGTTTGACGATGAGGGAATTATGCTTTCGGGCGGTGAAGCACAGAAAATTGCAATTGCCCGTGCTTTTTACAAGGATTGCCCCTATGTTATTCTTGACGAGCCGTCGGCAAACCTTGACCCCATTGCCGAATATAAACTTAATCAGGCAATGAAAGAGGCGTCAAATCACAAAACCGTTATTTTTATTTCCCACAGGCTCTCAACAACGGTTATTGCAGACAAAATCTATGTTATGGAAAACGGCGAAATTATTGAAGCCGGCTCACATGAAGAGCTTATGAACCAAAACGGTACATACGCTAAAATGTTTACACTGCAGGCAGAAAAGTATAAAGCATAATTTTTACAAAAAGCGTCTTGGAAACAAGACGTTTTTTCTTTACATTTTGATTTTGTTGTTGTATAATAATATAATCTATAAGTATGCATTAAAAGGGGGAGAATATTTTGAACAAAAAATCAAAAATAGCATTGTCTGTATTTGCAGGCACAACCTTAGGAGCAGCACTTGGAATGAATAGGTTTTATGTGTCAAAACGCTATGGTAAAAAATGTGCAAAACCAACCTTCAGGTTTTCCGAAATTGCTGAAGGTAATACTGACGGCGTTCACCTTACCGCTCACCGCGGACTTTCTGCAGTTGCACCCGAAAACTCACTCCCTGCGTTTTCTCTTGCGGCCAAAGAAAATTATTATGCAATAGAGTGTGACGTTCATTATACAACAGACGGTAAATGGGTAATTATTCATGATCATCAGATGAAGTCAATGACTGCACAAAAGGGCGACGTTAAAGATTTCTCTTATGAGGAACTTAAAACAATTAAGTTTAATAACGGAGCCAATTTTGAGGACTACCCTGACGCACGCATGTGCACAGTTGAGGAATATATTGAAATTTGCAAAGACAGCGGCAAAATTCCCATGATTGAAGTTAAGGATAAGCGCATTGAAAAAGTTGAGAGTCTTTACAAAATCATTTGTGATTACGGGATTGAAGACAGCGTAATTCTTATTTCTTTCCATCCCGAAGTTCTTCGTGAATTTAAGCGTCTTTCACCTAATATGACGCTTTGGTATTTAATGAGTAAAATTACGGAAGAAAAGTTGGAGGAATGTATTTCTCAAGGCTTCGGTGTAGCGTTTAATGCGAGCAGAAATCTTAAAAATACCGAAATGATTAAAAAAGCGCAGGAAAACGGAATTACTACTGCCTGCTGGACTGTTGACACAAAAGAATTGCTTAACGAAATGCTTAAAAATAACGTTAAGTATATTACAACCAACGCAATATTACCCGACTGAGAGGTTAAAAATGACAGATAATAAAAAAATAGCAGATTTAATATTCAAAGATATTAACAGAACACCCGAATACTATGAAGAAATGTATCCTGTAAGAAATCTTCCCGAGGGGGCAAGAGTAACCAGATTTGCTCCCAGCCCCACAGGATATTTGCATTTCGGAGGTCTTTATGCGGGCTTCGCTTCAAAATTTACCGCAGTTTCCACAAACGGTGTGTTTATGCTCAGAATTGAAGATACCGACAAGAAGCGTGAAATTGAAGACGGCGTTTCCTGCATAGTAAACGGACTTACTGCTTTTGGTATTGCACCTGATGAGGGCGTCACGGGTTTTGATACGGAAAAAGGCGATTACGGTCCATATACACAGAGTCACCGCCGGGAGATTTACCGTGTTTTCGCCAAAAAATTAGTTGAAGAGGGCAGAGCATACCCTTGTTTCTGCACTCCTGAAATTCTCGAAGAAATTCATAACCGGCAAGAGAATGAGGATATTAAAGGCTATTACGGAAAATATGCCCGTTGCAGAGATTTAACCGATGATGAAATAATCGAAAAAATAAATGCAGGCGTTCCGTTTACTGTCAGACTTCGCTCGATGGGTGACATTAGCCGTAAAATTACATTTGACGATATGATTAAGGGCAAAATCGAGATGAGCGAAAATGTCAACGATGTAGTTATTCTCAAAACCGACGGTATTCCGACCTACCATTTCGCCCATGCGGTTGACGACCACTTAATGAGAACTACTCATGTTGTCAGAGGTGACGAATGGATAGCCTCTGTTCCGCTTCATATAGAACTTTTCAGGGCGCTTGGCTTTAAGCCTGTTAAATATGCTCACATAGCACCGCTTATGAAAGAAGAAAACGGCGGTAAGCGTAAACTTTCAAAGAGAAAAGACCCTGAGGCAAACGTAACTTATTATATTGAAAAAGGTTACCCCAAAGAGAGTGTTCAAGAGTATATTTTAACAATTCTTAATTCGAACTTTGAAGATTGGAGAAGGGCAAATAAAACCGAAGACGTTTCAAAATTCCCATTCAATTTCAAGAAAATGTCTGTTTCGGGTGCGCTTTTTGACATGGTTAAGTTTAACGATGTTTCAAAGAACGTAATCTCCCTTATGACTGCCGACAAGGTTTATAATTGCGTAACCGATTGGGCAAAAGAATATGACAAAGAGCTTTACGGTCTTTTAACATCAAACTCCGAAAAAGCAAAGGCAATATTTAATATTGACAGGGACAACCCTAAACCCAGAAAAGACATTGCCTGTTGGGATGAGGTAAGAGATTATCTTTCATATTTCTACAATGAGATTTACACTCCCGACATAACACTGCCCGAAACAATAAACAGTGCCGATGCTGCAGAAATTCTCCAAAAGTATAAAGAGATATATTCGGAGAACGATACTAAAGACGAATGGTTCGCAAAGATTAAAGAGCTTTGTACTGCTTGTGGCTATACTCCAAATGTTAAAGAGTATAAGCAAAACCCAGATGCATTCAAAGGCCATGTGGGTGACGTTACAACGGTTATCCGTATTGCAATGACTTCACGTGTTAACTCGCCCGACCTTTACTATATAATGCAGGCACTCGGCACCGACGAGGTTTTTGCCCGTCTTGACACAGCAATCAATTCATACAGAGGTTAAAATAATGGAAGAAGTAATCAAAACATCAAATTTTATTCACGATTTTATTGATGAAGATTTAGAAAAGGGTGTTTACGACCACGTTCAGACCCGTTTTCCGCCGGAGCCGAACGGATACTTGCATATCGGTCACGCAAAGGCAATTTGCATTGACTTCAGCACAGCGGAAAAATACGGCGGTGTTTGCAATCTTCGTCTTGATGACACAAACCCAACAAAAGAAGATACCGAGTACATTGATGCTATTAAGGAAGATATTGAATGGCTCGGGTTTAAGTGGGGAAAATGCCTCTTTGCATCCAGCTATTTTGATTTTCTTTATGAATGCGCTTTAATTCTTATTGATAAAGGCCTTGCTTATGTAGATGACCTTACAGCAGAGGAAATGAGAGAATACAGAGGCACTCTTACCGAACCCGGCAAGGAAAGTCCTTACAGAAACAGAAGCGTTGAGGAAAACAGAGATTTGTTCCGCAGAATGACCGAGGGCGAATTCGCTAACGGCGAGAAGGTGCTTCGTGCAAAAATTGATATGTCTTCACCCAATCTTAATATGCGTGACCCTGTAATTTACAGAATTTCTCACGTTTCTCATCACCAGACAGGCGACAAATGGTGCGTTTACCCAATGTATGACTTTGCACACCCGCTTTCAGACGCTCGTGAGGGAGTTACACATTCACTTTGCTCACTTGAGTTTGAAAATCATCGCCCGCTTTATAACTGGTTTATTGAAAAAACAGAACTCTTTAAGAACCCTCCGAGACAGATTGAGTTTGCAAGACTTAACATAAACTATTGCATTACAAGTAAGCGCAAGCTTCTTGAAATGGTTAATGAGGGTATTGTTTCAGGCTGGGATGACCCGAGAATGATTACCCTTTGCGGTATGAGGAGAAGAGGTTACCCTGCAGCGGCGGTTAAAGATTTTATCAACCGAATCGGCGTTTCAAAGGCTGACAGCACTGTTGACTACGGTCTTATTGAAGCCTGCGTAAGAGATAATCTTAATGCAAATGCTCCGCGCGCAATGGCAGTTTTACGTCCGCTTAAGGTTGTTATTGATAACTACCCTGACGGACAGACTGAAGAATTAGAGGTTGAAATTCACCCTGAGCACCCGGAACTCGGCAAAAGAAAGGTTATCTTTTCAAAAGAAATTTTTGTTGAAAAAGAAGACTTTATGGCAGAACCGGTTAAAAAATACTTCAGACTTTTCCCGGGAAACGAAGTTCGCTTAAAGAGCGCTTATCTTGTTAAGTGCGAGTCATTTGAAACAGATGAAAACGGTGAGGTTACCTGTGTTCATTGTACTTACGACCCTGAATCTCGCGGCGGTAACGCTCCCGACGGCAGAAAAGTTAAAGGTACAATTCACTGGGCAAGCAGTGAGGGTAGTGTAAAGGCTGAGGTCAGACTTTATGACAGACTCTTTACAGTAGAAAATCCTGCTGACGAATCAAAAGGCTCTTATAAAGATTTCTTAAATCCCGATTCTTTAATCGTGTTAAACGATTGCCTTGTTGAAAAGGGTATTGCAGACAGTAAAGCAGGGGACACATTCCAGTTTATGCGTCAGGGCTACTTCTGCGTTGATAAAGATTCCACTGAAGAAAAGTTGATTTTTAACAGAACAGTACCGCTTAATTCTTCTTGGGGAAAGTAAGGTGTTAAAAAATGAGCGAAAAATTAAAGAAAAACCAAAAAAAGAGGAAACAGACCGGATTTGACATTATGTACAGAGTCGTAACGGCGGTTTTAGCTGCTGCCGTTTTTCCGATAGTCTATTTTATGAATCTCGTTTATTATGCGCTTGACTGGTCAAGTATGATTAACATTCTTAACAATGTTAAAGATATTCTCGGCTCGGAAAACCTTCTTGAAGGTATTCAAAATCTTCTTTCTCCTTCAACTGAAAAAGTAACGGAAATTTCCGACGGCTATATTTGCTTTGCAAAGTGGGACGAATTCGGTTCGATTATTAATTCGTTCTCATCCGGCGAAACAAATTATAAAGATTTGCTTCTTCATAATGCAGACCTCAGACCTCTTGTAATTTCACTTGCACTTTTTGCAGTTGTAATTGTTTTGGCGTTGGTGATTTTTATTGTTGCCGTTGCTTCAAACAAGCCGAAAACTGTTGCAGCCCTTTCAGGTACAGGCGTTTTTTTAGGAATTGTGTCAGATATAGTTTTTGTTATAGGCTTTGCCAACCCGATTGTTAACGGCGAAAAAACACTTTCAGAGATTTTCAATATAAGCAACGCAATAGGTTCGATTTTTGCTAACGCATTAGGAAAGGTTATTGAACTTCGCTATGACAATGCGTTCTTTACCGTTCTTTTCCTGATGGGAGCAATTCTCATTTGGTCTGTTGCGGTTATCATTGTTAATTCGGACGATAAGGCAGAAAAGGCATTGAGAGAGGCAAAAAAAGCAGAGAAAAAGGCAAAGAAGGCTTCAAAAAAAGCAAAGAAAGAGGCCAAGAAAGCCGAGAAGGCAACTAAAAAAGCAGAGAACATAATTAAAGAAGAAAAAAACGAGCAGGAAGCTGAATAATTCTCTTTACAAAAATTAAGGAGTACCGTTTGGTACTCCTTTTGCTATGCCTTATGTTTACCTTGCCTTTTCTAAATATTCCTCAAGGCATAGGTTTTGATTTTTCATTTCGTTGGCGGCGTCAACACCCACATATCTCCAATGCCACGGCCTTGCCGCCATACCGGTTACTGCAAATTTCTCTTCCGGGTAACGAAGAACAAAACCGTATTTATGAGCATTTTTCATAAGCCAATCGTATTCTTTTGTTGAGGCAAAGCCTGCACTTGCACTGATAATATCAACAGAAAGACCTGCGCCGCTTTCGCTGGCGCCCGGTTCGTCAACCCGTGTAGATGCGCTTTGCTTTGCTTCTTCCTCAGTCATACCTTGGTCGGTAATAAATTTATTCACCTTGTTATTGTAATTTTCCTGTTGGCGTGAGTAGCTTACATAGCCTGCGTAAGGAGCCAAAATAATATCCTGTGCTTTGGCGGCATCATACATTTTCTTGTAAGCATCGGCTACGCGGCTGTCAGCAGTTACCGATGAGCCTTCAATAACGGGTGCCAAAGTGGGTGTGTAGCTTTTACCGATTGGGTGGCTTGAATTTATGAGAGTAAGCATCCAATCGTCACCTGCAAGCACGGAAAGCGGGTCATAAGAGTCCCATGATATGTAAGATTTTGATTCCGATTCTGATTCTGATTCAGGTTCTGATTTCGCTTCGCTTTCACCATCAATGTCTGAAACCGGTTCGGTAGGCTTTTCCGTTAAAGGCTCCGTCGAAATTTCTGCAGACGTTTCAGGTGGCGGCATTGAAATTGCAACCTGACTGTAACCCTTTCCCTTGCAAAAAATAAGGAAAAGCAAAGATGTTGTCCCGAGAATTATTACGAGTGCTGCTAAAAGCCTTGTTTTAATTTTTAGTTCGCGTCTTGTGACGTGTATTGCCATATTTATTACCTTATTTCTAATAATTTGCACATTTAGTTTATATTTTTTTTGTCTGATTGTCAATAATTTTAGCCTTTTGGGTTAAATTTTCAAAAATCTGATGACACAAATAAAATTTTGTGATACAATTATAAAATAAGTATTCACAAGAAATGAGGTATTCGGTTTGAAAGCAAAAGAAAGTCACGTACATTTTGACTCTAAGGTCAGAGAATGTTCAAACTTTACCGTAAGAGAAATTAAAAAGGTTTGTAAAGAAATAGGTCCGCGCCCCTCGGGCGGGGAAAATGAGAAAAAAGCTCAAGATTATGTTGAAGAGCTTATGACTCCCATAGCAGATGACGTTAAACGTGAGGAATTCTCGGTTCATCCGATTGCTTTTATGAGCTGGGTTGTAATTGACGGTGTCGCTATGATTATTGCCGCAATTTTAATGATTTTGTCACTTACAAATGCAATTCCCGCAGCAAGCAACGGTTTTAGAATTGCCGCACTTGCAATTTCTGTAATTTGCGTTGTGCTTCTTTTGGGAGAATTTCTTTTCTACAAAGAATTTATTGATTTTCTTTTACCGAAAAGGCAGTCTTCAAATGTTGTTTGCACAAGAAAAGCGTCAGGCGAAACAAAACGCAGAATTATTTTTGCGGGTCACATTGACTCTGCTTATGAATGGTGGTTTACTCACCTCGGCGGAGGAAAATGCCTTGTAACTATGATTGCTCTCGGAATAGGCTCGCTGGCTTTAACTTTAGTTATGTCTATTATATCGTTTTTCTTAAACGACGGCATTCCTGCAACGGTAATGACTGTAATTCAGGCAGTAACAATTCCCGTGTTTATTGCAATACTTTTCTTTGTTAAGTGGGATTTGTGCGTTATAGGTGCTAATGATAACCTTACCGGTGTGTTCGCATCAATGGCGGTTATCAAGTACCTTAAAGACAATGACATTCGCTTTGAAAATACAGAGGTTGTTGCAGTTTCAACAGGCTGTGAAGAAAGCGGACTTCGCGGTGCTAAAGCATTTGCAAAGGCGCACGCCGAAGAATATGCCCAAGAAGGCGTTGAAACGGTGTTTATGGCTGTTGATACACTTCACGACTATGACTATCTTGGTGTTTATAACAAAGATATGTCCGGCACAGTTAAACTTGATAAACAGGCTTGTGAAATGGCAAAAAAAGCAACAGAAATTTGCGGACTTGATATACCTTACGCTTCAGTTTTCTTTGGCTCTTCAGATGCTGCCGCTGCACAGCAGGGCGGAATTAAATCCGTTGCTCTTGCCGCAATGGACCCAACCCCCGCAAGATATTATCACACCCGTGGCGACACAGCGGATATTCTTGATATGAAAACAATCGAAACAGGACTTAAAATTATGCTCGAAACAGCATTTCTCTTTGACGAGCAGGGTCTTCGCGACGAATATTAAAATTCTCTCTCAAAGGAGATATGTATTATGAAAAAGACAGTTTTCAAAAGTATTGCATTGGTTCTTGTTCTTGTTATGATGGTTTCCGCATTTACAGCCTGCGGAACCGGAGACAATGTTGAAAGACCTCAGGAAGCAAAAATCAAGACCGATATCGGTGACGTTATTTTCACCTTTACTTACGGCGACCTCAGAGGTGTGCTTCCCGGTGAAAAACTCGCATCACTTTTCGAGAATACAAACAAAAAGACTGACGACAAAACAGTTTCGATTTCATATTATGAGCTTGTTTCCAAATTCGGCAGTGAAGAATATTTTGACAGTATCTTAAACCTTATTCCGGAAGAGGATATGAAGAAATTCACATCTAACACAAAGGAAGTTCTTGATTACTACAACACTCTTATTAACGGAATTAAAGCAGACAGCGGCTCGGTTCGTGTTTCTTACAGAGAGTCATTTTGGATTAACCACGGTGACGGAGTAGTATTTACTGACCTTGAGGGTAATGAGCTTGAGGGGCAGAAGGAGCTTCGTGCGGCATTCAGACTTTATGCTGATACCGCACTTAAAGGAATAGGCAGTGTTCTCAATAACAGAGGTCAGGATGAAGCAACCGACTTCGGTGCTGATCTTACAAACGAAATGTATGTATTCGGCAGTAAAACCGCAAGCACATTAACAGTTGCAGATCTTTACACAAATGCTGAAACAAAAACATATCCTGCTTACACATCGCTTACTCCCACACTTGAGTTTGACCTTGATGAAAAAGGCAATAATGCTAAAGGAGAAGACGGAGAGTACATTTTTGTTCCGACAGATTGGTACAGAACAGTCAGCATTTGCGTAAAACCAGAAGAGGAAAGTGTTAAAAAGGCTTTTTCGGTCAGAGAGCAGGATGAGGTGCTCAAATATTTTGATGTTGCCAAGGAATATATGACAGTAAATTCATTTGAAATTGCGTTTGAGCCCTGCTACATCACAGCAGGCATTAACGCAGTCAGCGACCAAATGACATACTGCACTTATGACAAGAATATGATTGTTACAATGAACATAACTTTTTCGGGGGCCCTTGAAAAATACGGCACTGTTCTTGTTACATTCCCTTGCACAGACCAAATGGTATTTGACTTTGGCTGGAATACGGCAGAATAAAATAATAATTTGCAGGGGCGGTTCGGTTGAACTGCCCCGTTTTTATATATTTTAGTTTTGAACAAACGGCGATATAACAATAATAATCACTAATAATAAAGTCAATATATTGTTAAATAAGCAGATAGACGTGTCTCGTTGATATGTGATACAATACATAGTATAGTTGTAATATTGAGGAGGAATTATAATGAAAAAGAAAATTTTGATTGCCGTTACAGCTCTGTTTATTTGTGCCGCACTCATTACAGGCGGTATTTTCGGCGGGCTTACTGCTGCTCGCAATAACAGACTGAAAATCAGTAATGAATTGACAGGCCTTACAGGTGAATATAAAAATGTTATTTTACTTATAGGTGACGGAATGGGTAAAAATCACATGAAGGCCGGGGAGGCGGTTTACGGCAAAGATTTTGAGATGCGCACCCGTGCCGTTATAGCAGGTGAAGCAATGACATTCAGTCAGTCATTAACAGGGCCTACCGATTCCGCCGCCTCAGCAACAGCGCTGAGCACGGGAGTTAAAGTGAATAACGGTGAGGTTGCACGCCATAAGGGTGAAAATATAAAATCTAATATGGAACTTGCCATTGAAAACGGAATGTCAACGGGCGTTATAGCTGCCGAGGGTGTTAAAGGCGCCACTCCTGCCGGCTTTTCGGCACATGCTGACGACAGAAACGACTTAGACGATATTCTCGGCACACAGCTTATAAGCAATATTGACTTGTTTATGGGCGGAGCAAAAGAATATTACGATGAGCACGCCGAAAAAATCCAGAATGCAGGATATACATATTTCTCGGATATGAACGATTTTGATAATTCCGCAGAAAAATTGTGGGGCGTATTTGACGAATTGCCGACAGATTCCGCAGAATCAAGCAGTACCGCACCAACGCTTGCACAGATTAGCGTTGCGGCAATTGAATATCTTGACGAAAAAAGCGGAGATAACGGCTTTTTCCTGATGATTGAGGAGTCTTATATCGACAAGATGAGTCACAGTAACGATATGGAAGGTATGCTTGCCCATATGTTGGCTTATAACGAAACAGTCAATGCGGTGCTTGATATTGCCGAGGAAATCGGTGACACACTCGTTATTGCCACTGCCGATCATGAAACAGGCGGCTTGCAGTACAACGGAGAGCTTGCCGCAGACCTCAATAATAAAATGTTTACAAAAACACATCACACAAAGGCAAATGTGCCCTATTTTATATACAGCAAAATTGACGGCGTTCCCGAAACGCTTAACAACACACAAATAGCGTATATTTGCCGTTACTACATAACAAACAGACAGGCGGCATAAAATGAAAATTCAGTAAGGTGAGGGCTTTCTCGCTTTTCCGTACCCTGTTTTTGTGTCCGTTTGAGAAAAAAGTGTACAAATTTGTTTGCTTTTTAAGCAGTTTTGTATTTGGTATTGACAAATGATATATTTTATTATATATAGGGGTTAAGTAACAGAAAATTTTACAGGAGAAGGTAAAAATTACTTATTTTCTCCAAGTGAAATTACTTATATAAGAATGACCGCTAGCAAATCAAGCTCCGGAGTTAAGAACTTTGATCTTAGGGTTACGTTGATAATCCGAACCACGGTTTCTCGTGGCGGATTTGCCCTTA
>CAMFPJ010000002.1 GCA_945971755.1 uncultured Clostridia bacterium | reverse complement strand
TCTTTTCCATAAGTGTATTATAAAAATACAGATTATGCATAACGCAAAGCCTTGCAGCAAGCATTTCTTTTGCTTTAATCAAGTGATGAATATAGGCTCTTGAAAAGTTTTTACAAACGGGACAGTCGCATATTGGGTCGATTGGCAGCTCGTCGTTTTCGTATTTTTTGTTATTAAGATTTATAATTCCCTCATCGGTAAACAAATGACCGTGACGTGCATTTCTGCTCGGCATCACACAGTCCAAAAGGTCAACTCCCCTGCTTACGGCTTCAATAATATTTCCGGGTGTTCCGACTCCCATAAGATATCGAGGCTTATCCCCCGGCATAAACGGCTCGACAGCGGAAATAATACGGTACATATCTTCTTTTGGCTCACCCACGGCAAGTCCGCCGATTGCGTAACCGTCAAGGTCGAGTTTTGCTATATCCTGCATGTGCTTTATTCGTAAATCATCGTAAGTACAACCTTGGTTAATACCGAATAAAAGCTGGTTTTTATTAAGAGTATCAGAAAGAGAATTAAGCCTTTCCATTTCATCCTTACAACGGTAGAGCCAGCGAGTTGTACGCTCGCAAGACATTTTTGCATAATCGTATTTTGCAGGATTTTCTACACATTCGTCAAAAGCCATAGCAATCGTAGAACCGAGATTTGACTGAATTCTCATGCTCTCCTCAGGACCCATAAAAATTCTGTGACCGTCAATGTGAGATGCAAAGGTTACACCTTCCTCTTTAATATTGCGAAGAGCAGCAAGCGAGAAGACCTGAAAACCGCCTGAGTCGGTTAAAATCGGGCCTGTCCAGCCGGTAATTTTATGAAGTCCACCCAATTCTTTTACTCTTTGATCAGTCGGTCTTAAATGTAAATGATAAGTGTTGCAAAGCATCACCTGTGTTTTAAGACTTTCTTTAAGGTCAATTGCAGAAACTCCGCCTTTAATCGCCCCTTGCGTTGCAACATTCATAAACGCAGGCGTTTGAACAGTTCCGTGAACTGTTATGAATTCGCCTCGTCTTGCATTACCTGTTTTTTTGATAAGTTTATACATACATACTCCTTAATAGATAAACATACAATCACCGAATGAAAAAAACCTATACCGTTCTTTAACTGCCGAATTATAAGCTTCAAGCACCTTTTCTCTGTTATAAAAAGCAGAAACAAGCATAATAAGCGTGCTCTCAGGTAAATGAAAATTGGTTAACAGAGCGTCAATGCACTTAAATTCGTAACCCGGATAAATAAAAATATTGGTTGAATCTTCATATTCTCTTATTTCACCGAATTTTGAGGCAACGCTTTCAAGCGTTCTGCAGCATGTTGTGCCTACTGCAATTACCCTACCGCCGTTTTTCTTCGTGTCATTGATGATATCGGCGGTTTCCTTCGGTAAAACATAATGCTCGGAGTGCATATTGTGGTCTTCAATGTTCTCTGCTTTTACGGGTCTGAAAGTACCTATGCCAACGTGCAATGTAACATAACAAATCTTGACGCCTTTATCAGTAATTCTCTTCATTATTTCTTCGGTAAAATGAAGTCCTGCGGTAGGCGCTGCGGCAGAGCCGAGTTCCTTTGAGTAAACTGTCTGGTAACGCTCCCTGTCTTCAAGTTTTTCGGTTATGTAATGAGGAAGCGGCATTTCGCCGACTTTATCAAGTACCTCGTAAATATTTGAGCCGTCATAAGAAAATTTTGCGATACGGTTACCGTTTTCAAGTACCTTAATGACCTTGCAAGAAAGAATACCGTCGCCAAAAGTAAACTCAGTACCGACTTTTGCTCTTTTTCCCGGACCTGTTATAGTTTCCCACTCATCATTACCTAAATTGTTAAGAAGTAGAAATTCAACTGTGGCACCTGTGTCTTTTTTTGTACCGTAAATTCGTGCGGGAAGAACTCTTGTATTGTTGAGAACAAGGCAATCCCCCTTGTTTAGTAGCTCAATTATGTCATAAAAATGCTTATGCTCAATTTCCTGAGTTTTACGGTTAATAACCATCATTCGAGAGTTGTCTCTTTGCTTTAACGGCGTTTGTGCAATTAGCTCTTTTGGTAAATCATAATAAAAATCAGACTTTTTCATATATATTTCTCCGTTAAGTTGATAAAATTGACAAAAATGTTTGACAGATACTGTGTAAAATGCTATTATATTATTGCGATTGAGGCGCAATAAATATCAGTATGATTTTTGAAGTTGTCAGGGACTTAAGATGAAGTCAAAAAGGATTTATTGCCGAAGCATTTGCTTACCTGAATGGGCAAACGCTGGTTGCATTATTAAGAGTAATGTGACTGTCATCATCTGATGGAGTGCTTTCGTATTTTGATTCGTCTTAATACCGAGAAACGTATCAGTAATGGTGGAATAATCATTACTGATTTTTTAATACAGATGATAGAATATCATTTTTTGGAGGTAATTGCAAGTGAAAAAGTACAATGTGGGAATTATCGGTGCAACAGGCATGGTCGGTCAGCGTTTTATGACCATTTTAGAGAACCACCCGTGGTTTAATGTTACTACTCTTGCCGCAAGTCCCCGTTCTGCAGGTAAAAGATATGAAGATGCAGTAGGCTCAAAGTGGTGCATGGATGTATCTATCCCGGAAAGTATGAAAGATATTATAGTGAAAAACGCAACTGAAGATATTGAAGAAATCGCAAAATCGGTTGACTTTGTTTTCTGCGCAGTTGATATGAAGAAGGATGAAATAAAGGCGCTTGAGGAAGCTTATGCAAAGGCGGAATGTCCTGTTGTTTCAAATAACAGCGCTCACAGGCACACTCCGGACGTTCCCATGATTCTTCCCGAGCTTAATGACAGTCACGCAGAGATTATCCCTGCACAGCGTAAACGTCTCGGAACAAAACGAGGCTTTATTGCTGTTAAACCCAACTGCTCACTTCAGGGTTATGTACCTGCACTTTTCCCTCTTGATAAAGCAGGCTACAAAGTAAAAGATGTTCTTGTTTGTACGTATCAGGCAATTTCAGGTGCAGGCAAAACCTTTGACACTTGGCCGGAAATGATTGATAATGTTATTCCGTTTATCGGCGGTGAAGAAGAAAAGAGTGAAAAAGAACCTCTTAAAATTTGGGGTGAGATTCAAGGCGATGTAATTGTTGACTCAACAAGACCAAACTTTACTGCACAGTGCCTTCGTGTTCCCGTTTCAAACGGTCACATGGCAGCAGCATTTGTAAGATTTGAGAATAAACCGACAAAAGAAGAAATATTAAATGTATGGAAGAATTATTCAGGTAAAGCACAGGAATTGAATCTTCCCTCTGCTCCTAAGCAGTTCCTTAACTACTTTGAAGAAGAGAATTTCCCGCAGACAAAAATCCACAGAGACCTTGAGGGCGGAATGGCAATTTCAATCGGCAGACTTCGTGAAGACACGCAGTATGACTACAAATTTGTTGCCCTTTCACACAACACTCTCCGTGGTGCAGCAGGCGGCGCAGTTCTTATGGCAGAGCTTTTAGCGGCCGAAGGCTATCTTGATTAAAGGAGAAAATTATGAGTAAACCTATTTTTACAGGTGCCGGTGTTGCAATCATCACACCTTTCCATGAAGACGGCAGTGTAAACTACGAATGTCTTGCAAAAATACTTGAAGACCAAATTGCAAACTCAACTGACGCAATCGTAATTTGCGGTACAACCGGAGAAAGCGCTACTCTTTCCCCGAAAGAGCACTTAGACGTTATAAAGTACACGGTAGATGTTGTTAATCACAGAATTCCTGTTATTGCAGGCACCGGCAGTAACGAAACAGCTTATGCTGTTGAGCTTTCTAATGATGCAGAAAAAGCGGGTGCTGACGGTCTTTTGATTGTTACTCCCTATTACAACAAAGCCTCGCAAAGAGGTCTTGCTAAGCATTATCAGTTTATTGCAGACAGAGTATCAACTCCCATTATTATTTACAATGTTCCGAGCAGAACCGGCTGTAATGTGCTTCCTGAAACTTATGCTGAACTTGCAGAACACAAAAATATTGTTGCTGCTAAAGAAGCAACAGGTGACCTTTCACAGATTGCAAAAACCATAGCACTTTGCGGTGACAAGTTAGATATTTATTCAGGTAATGACGACCAAATCGTACCGATCATGTCACTTGGCGGTAAGGGTGTGATTTCTGTTCTTTCAAATATCTGCCCAAAGGTTGCACATGATATTCCTACTCTTTACCTTGAGGGTAAATGCAAAGAAAGCGCTGAACTTCAGCTTAAATACTTAGAACTTTGTAATTCTATGTTTATGGACGTGAACCCAATTCCCGTTAAGGTTGCAATGAATATGATGGGTATGGAGGTTGGACCGCTTCGTCTTCCGCTTTGCGAGATGGACGATGCTAAAACAGAAAAACTACGCACGGTTCTTAAGAAATATAACTTAATCTAATTTCAGTTAGGATGTGAAAAATATGAGGATACTTTTATGCGGTGCTAACGGTAAAATGGGTAGGGTTGTTTATGAAAGTGCTTGTAATACTGAAAATGTAAAGGTCGTTGCAGGTGTTGACCCTTACGGCGATAATACTGATTTTCCCGTTTACCGTTCTTTTGATGATGTTTCGATTGAAGCTGATGTGATTATCGACTTCTCACACCCTGCTATGCTTTCTTCTATGCTTAAATTTGCAACAGATAAAAAAATACCTGCCGTTGTTGCAACAACAGGTATTGATGAAACAGGTCTAAATAAGATTAAAGAAGCATCAAAAGATATTCCTGTATTTTTTACTGCAAATATGAGTTTGGGTGTTAATCTTATTTCCGAACTTGCTAAAAAGGCGGCATCTGTCCTTTCACCGGATTTTGATATTGAAATCGTTGAAATGCATCACAATCAAAAAATCGATGCTCCCAGCGGAACTGCTCTTTTGCTTGCTGATGAAATTTCAAGCGTGCTTGAAATAGAGCCTGTTTACGAATTTGACCGTCATTCAAAGAGAATGAAGAGATCAAAGAACGAAATCGGCATCAGTTCTGTCCGCGGCGGTACGATTGTAGGTGAGCACGAAATTATTTTTGCTGGCACTGACGAGGTTATTAAAATTTCTCATTCCGCATATTCAAAAAAGCTTTTTGCAAATGGTGCAATTAACGCGGCAAAATTCCTTCATAATCAAAATGCAGGAATGTACTCAATGAAAGATATTTTAGAGGTATAAATTATGGCTTATGAAGTTTCAATGATTGAAAATGTAACGCTTATTTCACTTAATGCTTCCCCTGCTGACATAGGAGTTACAGCAAAAATATTTGAATTACTTGCAAGTGATGGAATTGATGTTGATATGATTTCGCAAATTCCGCCGCAAGCTTCAAGTCCCTGTATTTCATTTACCGTAAAAGACGAAGAACTTGGAAAGCTTTTTGCCGTTGCCTCACGTCTTCGTGAACTTCTTCCCGAAGTTAAACTCGCTATAAGCTCAGGAAACAGCAAAATTTCAGTTTTCGGTGCTGAAATGAAAGAATGTCCGGGAGTTGCTGCAAAAGCTTTCAAGGCTATTTCAGAGAACAATATTGATGTTAGAATGATTACAACTTCTGAGGCTGATATTTCTGTCCTTGTTTATGCACATGACGGCGAAACGGTTTATTCATCACTTTGCAAAGCGTTTAACTAAAACTTAATCTATAAATAAAGAAAAGGCTGTACTGATTATGCACAAGTACAGCCTTAAATTTTTGTTTTGTTAGTTTTGCTTATGCGAGAATTGCCTTATAGAACACTTTTTTGCCCTTTTTGATTACAACGTGTCCTTTTTCAAAATCAGCCACAGAAAGTTTTTTGAAGGCATCTGTGACTTTTTCATCGTCAACTGATACTCCGCCTTGTTCAATAGCTCGTCTTGCCTCACCTTTTGACTTAACAATTCCTGCTTTAAGCATTATATCGGCGACTGAAATTGCACCGTCTGTAAGGTCGTCGGCAGTAATTTCAACAGTCGGCATATTTTCTGTACTGCCTGCACCTGAGAAAATTGCTCTTGCTGCTTCTTGTGCTTTAACTGCTTCCTCTTCGCCGTGAACAAGCTTTGTAAGCTCAAAAGCAAGTATCTCTTTAGCAGTATTAAGCTGACTGCCTTCCCAAGAATCCATCTTATCAATTTCATCGACAGGAATGAATGTAAGCATTCTGATACATTTAAGAACGTCTGAGTCCGCAACATTCCTCCAGTACTGATAGAATTCAAAGGGACTTGTTTTATTCGGGTCAAGCCAAACAGCATTACCGGCAGTTTTACCCATTTTTTTGCCTTGAGAATCAGTGAGAAGAGTGATGGTCATTGCATGTGCATCTTCACCGAGTTTTTTCCTGATAAGTTCAGTACCGCCAAGCATATTGCTCCACTGGTCGTCTCCGCCGAATTCAAGGTTACAGTCATAATTTTTGAACATATAGTAAAAGTCATAACTTTGCATAATCATATAGTTGAATTCAAGGAACGAAAGACCTTTTTCCATTCTCTGCTTATAGCACTCTGCGCGAAGCATATTGTTAACTGAGAAGCACGCGCCAACCTCACGAAGAAGTTCAACATAGTTAAGATTTAAGAGCCAATCTGCATTGTTAACCATCAATGCTTTACCGTCTGAAAAATCAATAAATCTTTCCATTTGCTTTTTGAAGCATTCTGCGTTATGGTCAATATCTTCTTTAGTGAGCATTTTTCTCATATCTGTTCTGCCTGACGGGTCACCAATCATTGTTGTACCACCGCCGATAAGTGCAATCGGCTTATTACCAGCCATTTGAAGACGCTTCATAAGAGTTAGAGCCATAAAGTGACCTGCAGTAAGACTGTCTGCCGTGCAGTCAAAGCCGATATAGAATGTAGCCTTACCGTTATTTACAAGGTCACGAATCTTTTCTTCATCGGTAACCTGTGCAATAAGACCTCTTCTTTGTAATTCTTCATAAATTCCCATATAAAAACCTCCAATTATTTGCAATAAAAAAGCCCTCTGCAAAAAGCAGAGGACGAAAAACCGTGATACCACCTCAATTTGCCATTTCCTCACGAAAATGACCTTAACGAGTAACTGACATTACTCTGTTCTGTAACGGGAACTCCCGTTTGCCCCTAATAAAAGTTCAGGGCAACAACTCGACGATGTATTTCACAGCACCTTCACGTTTTCTTACACCGACCGAAAACTCTCTTTGCTTAAAGTAACTGTTACTTCTTCGTGTCATAATCTTTACGTCAATATTATACATTAATTTTGCTTTTTGTCAACAAAATAATTTTTAGCGTTAACAATCAGTTCTTCGGCGGCTTTTTTAGAAATATCAGTACTTTTAATTCCGCCTATAATTCTTGAAAGCTCATCAATTCTCTCGCTATCCGAAAGAATTTTTACATTGGTAAATGTTTTATTATCATGTTCTGACTTTGAAATCAAATAATGACTGTCAGCAAAAGAAGCAATCTGTGCCAAATGAGTAACGCAAAGCACCTGCCTGTCAAACGACACCTCTTTGAGTTTAATACCGATTTTTTGTGCTGTTCTTCCGCTTACACCGGTATCAATTTCATCAAAAATAAGTGTTTGGATTTCATCGTTACTTGCAAGAACATTTTTAATTGCAAGCATTATTCTTGACAATTCACCGCCTGATGCTATTTTAGAAAGTGCCTTCGGCTCTTCACCTGCATTAGCGGAAATCATGAAATAAATCTCATCTTGACCGTTTTCGTTGCATTCAACTTTATTTTGAACCACCTTAAATACAATAGACGGCATTTCAAGAAATTCAAGTTCATTTTCTACAGTTTTAATAAACATTTCAGACGCTCTTTTACGTGTTTCACTTAACTTTTCGGCACATCTAAACATTTGTTTTTCTTTTTCGTCTGCTTCTGCTTTCAGATTTTCTTTAATCTTGTCTGAGAATGTAATTTCTTCAAGTTCTTTTTGCGCATTTTGAAGATACTCTAAAACATCTTCTTCCGTTTCGCCGTATTTTTTGAAAATAGATTCAAGAACAGAAATTCTTTCTTCTACTAAATCGAGTTCCTTGGGGTCAATATCAGCGGAAAACAAAAAACTGTTAAGTTCAGATGCACAGTCAGCAAGCGAATAAGAAATATCAGTAAGTGTTTCGGATACTGTTTTTAATGTATCATCGTAATCTGCAGCCTTTTGAAGTGAAGATGACGCAAAAGAGACAAGGGAATCGGCACCGTTTTCCCCGTCTTCGCCTTGAATAGCAGAAAGCGCAGAGGACACAAGTTCAATGAGTGTTTCTGCGTTTTGAAGAAAACTTCTTCTCTTAATTAAATCAGCGTACTCCCCTGTTTTTATGTCTGCTGCTTCAATTTCTTCGGTCTGATAAGTTAAAATATCAATTTTTCTCGCTTTTTCCGATTCGTTGTTTACAAATGATTTGTATTTTCTTTCTGCTTCCTTAAAGGAATTGTAAGCTGTAACATATTCTTCTTTTATAAGTTCATTTCCTGAAAAAGCATCAATATAAGAAACATGATGTTCTTCATTAAGTAAATTTTGATTGTCAAGCTGACCGTGAATATTTATTAGTGTTTGACCGATTTTTTTCAGCATTGACACGGTGACAGACTGACCGTTTACTTTGCAGACATTCTTGCCGTCAGCAAACATTTTACGGGTAATTAAAAGAGTTGAATCTTCTTCAGGCCGGATACCGATTTCTGTAAGAACATTTATTACAGAATTATTTATATTCCGGAATAATGCACAAACCTCAGCAAAATCAGTTCCTGTGCGAATAAGTTCTCTTGAAGTTCTTTCACCTAAAACCGCATTTATTGCATCAATAATAATGGATTTACCTGCGCCTGTTTCGCCGGTAAGCACATTAAGACCGTTACCGAAATCAATAACAGCCTCTTTTATTATTGCAATATTGCTGATTTTAAGGTTTGCAAGCATAATATCAGTCCTTAAGCATTGATATAATTACGTTACGGTTTGCTTCAGCGTTTTCAATTGAATCACAAGCAAGGAAAATGGTATCATCACCTGCAATTGCTCCGACAACACCGCTCATATGAACATTTTCAAGAGCAACACAAGCGGCATTTGCCGTGCCAACATAACATTTTACAACTACAATGTTCATGGCAAGCTCAACTGACAAAACAGAACGTGAAAAAATCATTGCAAAATTATTATGAGTTTCACTTTTACTGATTACATATCTTGTCTTATTTTTGCCGAAATGTTCTTTGACTAATTTTAAGTCCTTAATATCTCTTGAAATAGTTGCCTGAGTAACTTTATACCCGTTACCCTCAAGCATTTTAATTATTTCATCCTGTGTGGAAACATTATTATTTTCAATATAATCAATTATAAGTTTTTGTCTGTCTCTTTTCATTTTTCAATTCTCCTTTGAGTAAGCTTAATATTCAGAACGTCAAAGAATTCGTCAGATTTAATTCTTATAAACTCTGCTGATATTTCAGATTTTTCAATAATAACTTTTGCACCTTCAGGCATTTCGATATTAGTTTCACCGTCAAGTGAAATACAAATTTCTTTGCCTGCATTTTCAGGTGCTGTAACACTAAGTTTAGAAGAACTGTTAAAGACCATTGACCTGTCAAGCGGAGAGTGCGTGCAAAGGGGTGTCATTATCATACATTCAAGAGCAGGGTCAATCACAGGACCCCCTGCTGACCAGGAATAAGCAGTTGAGCCGGTAGGTGTTGAAACAACAATTCCGTCTGCTCTGTAAAAGTTTACAATTCTACCGTCACAGTAAGCGTTAAGATTTAGAACATTAAACGACTTGCCTCTTGCCACAACAACATCATTAAGACAATAGCCAAGCATTTTCTTATTACTGTCAGTCTCAAGATAGCATTTTAGCATCATGTGCTTTTCTTTTGTGTAATTGCCTGTCAAAAGCGTTGAAAGTAAATCAAGTTCATTAGCTTCAAGTCCTGCCAAAAACGCTAAATTCCCTGCATTGATGCAAAGAACGGGTTTATTTGCTATTGCACATTGCTTTGCCGTGTGGATAAAGGAGCCATCACCGCCGATAGCGATAACAACATCTGCTTCTTCATAGAGATTTCCACAATATTTGTATTTATTGTCGAAAATCGATTTTGTTTCCGGCTCAAAAAAGTATTCTGTATTAAGTTTATCAAGTACTTCTGTAACCGCAAAGGTAACACTTTCCGCCTTATCACGAGTAAGGTTAGGTACAATTCCTATTTTAATCATCGCTCTCACCTTGAAGTTCATTATGAGATGTTTCTGCAATTTTTTCAATTAGTCCTGTATCAAAACAGATATTTGGTGTTTTTTCTTTAGAAATATACATTAAATATTCAATGTTCCCCTCGGGACCTTTTATGGGAGAAAAAGTAAGTCCTAAAACAGAAAATCCTGTTTCAAAAGCAAAATTTACAATTGATTCAATTACTTGAATATGAGTAGAAAGTTCTCTCACAACTCCCTTTTTTCCGACCTTATCGCGTCCTGCTTCAAACTGCGGTTTAATTAAAGCAACACACTGTCCGTCTTCTTTAAGGAAATCAAAAAGCACGGGTAAAATGAGTTTCAGAGAAATAAATGAAACGTCTATGCTTGCGAAATCAATTTTTTCGATCACTGTTTCAGAAGTTAAATAACGAAAATTCGTCCTCTCAAGATTGACCACGCGTTCATCAGTGCGAAGTTTCCAAGCAAGCTGACCGTAACCGACATCAATTGAGTAAACCTTTTTTGCACCGTTTTGAAGCATGCAATCGGTAAAGCCGCCCGTTGATGCGCCGATGTCCATACAAACACTATCTTTAAGCGTTATAGGAAAATGCTTCATCGCTTTTTCGAGTTTGTACCCGCCGCGGCTAACATAGGGCATTTGTTTTCCTTTTAATTCAATTTTATCGGTAGGTTTAACGGCATATCCCGATTTTGTTTCCTTTTGACCGTTCACGTAAACCGAGCCTGACATTATCAACGCAGACGCTTTTGAACGGCTGTCGCAAAAACCGAGTTCAAACACTGCCGTATCAAGTCTTTTCTTTTCAGCCATTTGTTTTCTCCGAAAATTTATTATAAATTGAATCTCTGTCAAAGCCGAATTTTTTCATAAGAGATGACACAGAGGCGTGATGAACAAACTCATCAGTTACCGCAATATGTTCAAAGTTACCTTTGAAATTCTTTTCAGCAAGACATTCTGCAAAATTCATACCCACGCTTCCTGTCTTTTCACTTTCTTCATAGAAAACGATATTTTTATAAGTCAGAGCAATATTAAATACGTCTTTAGAAATGGGTTTGATTTTATTGAGAACAAGTAATGAAACGATTTTGTTTTCTTCTTTAAGTTTGTCTATTGCGAACATTGCTTCTGCGGAAATTCTGCCGTACGTTACAATTAAAGCTTCGCCGTTTTCGTTAAAAAGGTCATAGTCCCTATCACTGATTTCGTATCCTTCGGGAAGTACTGTATCGTTTCCTCTTGGGTAGCGAACGGCAAAAAGACCATTATGGGAAAAGGCGTCATCAAAATCAATTTTCATTCGCTTAAAAGTAAAGGGAGAATAAATTTGAATATTGGGTACGGTCAAAAGCATGGGAACGTCAAAAAGGCCTTGATGTGTAACGCCGTCCTCTCCAACAAATCCTGCCCTGTCCACGGCAATTATCACATTAGCATTTTGAAGTGAGCAGTCGTGAATTAACTGGTCATAAGCCCTTTGCAAAAATGTTGAATATATGGCAACAACCGGCTTCATTCCTCCCTTTGAAAGACCTGAAGCAAAGGTAATTGCATGTTCTTCGGCAATTCCTACATCAAAAAATCTGTTTGGAAATTTTTCCGAAAAATCTTTAAGACCGGTGCCAAGAGCCATTGCCGCCGTTATTGCACAAATGCTGTTATCTATTTCTGCTTGCTCGCAAATAATTGAGCCAAAGCAAGAAGAAAAATTTTCAGAGCCAAAATTTGTTTCGCCGTTATTTATATTAAACTTGGAAATACCGTGGAACTCACTGGGAGACTGTTCGGCAAAGTTATATCCCTTACCTTTTACAGTATTGATGTGTAAAAGAACAGGTCCTTTTACAAGCTTAGCCGACTCAAGCGCTTCAATTAACTGATCAAGATTATGACCGTCAATCGGGCCCATATACCTGAATCCCAAATCTTCAAAAAATGTACTTTTGTAAAGTCTGTTCTTCAGTCTCGTTTTTAAGTTGAAAATTTCTTTGGAAAGCGATTTTCCTATTAAGGGAATTTTATTGATTACAGATTCGGTTTTAGCCTTTAGCCTGAAATATTCGGGCTTTGAACGAATAACAGCCAAATACCTTGCCATTGAGCCGACATTTTCTGAAATTGACATTTTATTATCATTGAGAATCACAATAAGACGTGCCTTTGTTCGCCCGGCATTATTAAGAGCCTCATAAGCTAAACCGCCTGTGAGTGCACCGTCACCGATAACGGCGATAGTATAATCTTTTTTGCCTTTAATCGCATTTGACAATGCAACGCCAAGTGCAGATGAAACAGAAGTACTTGAATGACCGCTGTAAAAAATATCGTGTTCGCTTTCTTCAGGTGAAGAAAAGCCTGAAATTCCGCCTTCCGTGCGAAGTGTATTGAATTTATTGTAGCGTCCCGTTAAAAGCTTATGAGCGTAAACCTGGTGACCTACATCCCAAATAATTTTGTCGTTCGGTGAATTAAAAACTTTATGTAAAGCAACAGAAAGTTCAACAACACCAAGGTTTGAAGAAAGATGCCCGCCATTTTGAGAAACGGTTTCAATCATAAGGAGCCTAATCTCTGCACAAAGATTTGAAAGCTCACTTTTTGAGAGTTTTTTAACATCGGACGGTGATTTAATTTTACTTAATAAATCTGCGTTATCCAAAATAAATACTCCAATCAAAATTTCCTTGTTGCGAGTGCAAGGGTCAAGTTTATTAGTTTTTCATTATTACCGCCAAATGACTTAAGAACGGCAACGGCGTTATTTGACAGTTCGTTTACTAAAACTTTAGATTCAGCTATACCGTAAAGTTTTACAAAAGTAGGCTTATTGTTTTTTTCATCACTGCCAACGGGCTTGCCAAGAGTTTCCGTATCGCTTACTATGTCAAGAATATCGTCCGTAATTTGAAAAGCAAGTCCGAGGTTTTCTGCATATTCACAAGCTTTATCAATGATATTAACGTCAATTTCATTAGTGGTCAAACAGCCTAAAACACATGCACATTTAAGCAGAGCAGAGGTTTTAAGTGAATACATTTTTTTGATTTCTTCAAGAGTAGGAGTACTCTTTTCAAGCTGCAAATCGAGAACTTGCCCCATAACCATTCCCTTTATTCCTGCAAATTCGGAAAGGTACTTTGTTGCAAGTGTAATTGCATTTGGGTCTGCTCCTGAAGAAGCAACAGTTGAAAAAGCCTCGGTTAACAGTGCATCTCCTGCTAAAAGCGCATTTTCCTCGCCAAAAGCAATATGGCAAGATGGTTTTCCACGGCGCATATCGTCATTATCCATACACGGTAAATCATCGTGTATTAAAGAGTAGGTATGAATCATTTCAAGAGCACAGCCAAATTTAAGCGCAACCTCTATGTTACCGCCAAGAAGTTCCGAAAAATAGAGTGTTAAAAGAGGTCTGATTCTTTTCCCTCCGTTGCTGATGCTATATTTCATTGCATTGAGCACAATTGAATTTTCAAGTCCACAAAAGGTTTTTTCTTCAATAAAACGGTTTATTAAATCAATATCATTTGAAAATTCAGTAAATTCAGTCATCTTCAGCTACCTCATTTATGTTTTTAATCTTAAGTTTCGCTTGAGAAAGCATTTTTCTGCAATTTTCAGAGAGAACAGCCCCCTCTTCATATAACTTTAATGAATCATCAAGGGAAAGATTTCCGCCTTCAAGTGTAGAAACAATTTCTTCAAGTCTTTTTACAGACTGTTCGTAATTCATATCCATTTTTGTTCACCTTATTTCATAATTTCGGTAACTGTAGCATTTAATTTACCGTCAGACATTTGAATTTCTATATTCAAGCCCGGCTGTGCCTGTTTTACGGAAGCAAGAATTTCACCGTTCGATTTCAATATGGAAAAACCGCGTGAAAGAACCTTCACAGGGCTTAACGTGTCAAGCTTTGAAGCAAGCATACATGACTGATTTATTTTTCTTTCAACCTCATTTTGAATGTATATATTAAGCAGTCTGTTAAGTTCTGTTAAGCGTTTTTCACATTCATCAATATAAACAGACGGTTTTTTCAAAAAGCCTGTATCAGAGATTTTGTCAAGACGCATTTCCTCAAGAGAAATTTTAGATGTAATTGAGGAAAGCAGACGTTCTTTTATATTATTGATATATCCTATTAACTCAAATATGTCCGGAACTGCAAGTTCAGCAGCCGCAGAGGGTGTCGGAGCACGTAAATCGGCAGCAAAATCACAAATTGTGAAATCAGTTTCGTGACCTACACCTGAAATTATCGGTATGTTTGATTTGTAAATTTCTCTTGCAAGATTTTCGCTGTTAAACTCCCAAAGGTCTTCCGCAGAACCTCCGCCACGGGCAATAATAATAACATCAACACAGTTTAGATAATTGAAATCTGCAACTGCACGGGCAATTATATCACCGGCACCCTCACCTTGAACGGGTACACCTGCAAAAATGACCTCAGTAACCGGAAATCGCCTTGCGAGAACATTCAAAACGTCCTGAACAGCAGCACCTGTCGGTGAAGAAACAACACCAATTCTTTTTGGGAAAGATGGTATGTTTTTTTTGTGTTCAGCGTCAAATATACCTTCTTTTGAAAGTTTTTCTTTAAGCTGTTCAAAAGCTATAGCCAATGCGCCGACCCCTTCAGGCTGCATATCGTCAATATAAAGCTGATATGCGCCGTCACGTTCATAAACAGACGCCCTGCCGCGAACAATAACAGACATTCCGTTTTCAGGTCGAAATTTTAGCCTTGAGGCATTTCCGGCAAACATTACCGCTTTAATTGAAGCGGTGTTATCTTTAAGGGTTAAGTAAAGATGACCGCTTCTTAAATGTTCGGTAAAATTTGAAATTTCGCCCGATACAAAAACATTTTTTAGATGTTCGTCGCCATCAAGGAGCGAGCGTACATAATTATTTAATTGAGAAACCGAAAGAATAGTATCAGATATCATTGTCGTCTCTTTTTTTATTCAATAAATAAGTAAGGTAAGCGATTCCGCAAGCATTATCGGAGGAAAATTGCGGCTCTGCAAAATATGCCGAATATTTCTCTTCAAAATCTTTTCTGATAATTGAATTTGACATTACTCCGCCTGAAAAAACTACCGGTATTTCCTTGTGTTTTTTTAATAATAAATCACAAGTTTCAAGTAGTGCAGATTCAATATATTTTATACAATAAAGTGCAATATCTGCATGACATTCACCGTTTTCTAACATTTCTTTGCACTTATTTTCAACACCCGAAAGGCTGAACGACGTATTTCGGTGAAAAACATGAATTTTATTGTAAGTTTTATTTGATTTAAGCGCCAACTTTTCAAGTTCGGAGCCACAAGGAAACTTGAGTCCGAGCATAATTCCCACCCTGTCAATAGCCTGTCCTGCTTTAAGGTCGAGTGAATCGGCAACTATTTCGGTAGTAAAATATTTTTTGTCCGGAGTTACAAGAACTGCCTGTGAAGTTCCGCCCGAAACGTGAAAAGCCAAAAATTGTTCGTTTATTAAATCAAGTTTATTTGCAGAGAAAAGTGCGGCGGCTATGTGCCCGTCCTGGTGTGAAAATTCATACATCGGAACTTTTAATACAGAGGCAACTGAGCGAGCCACCGAAACACCTGATAAAAAGCACGGCATATATGAGCCTTCTTGATTTGACGGTTTAACGGAAACACCGACTCCTGAAATATCTCCTGATATTTCAGAGCACAAATTTTCAAGAAGTTCAGGTAGCTGAACTGTATGATGAAAAACAGCATCACTTTGACGAATACCTTTTTCACCGTCTTTTACCGGTAAAAGACGTTTTCTAAAAAGCATATTTTTACCGTTAAATGCAGAAACAGATGTTGTATAATTGCTTGTATCAATACCGATAAACCAGCTCATTTTAAGTCTTTCTCTCTAATAATTTTGCCTAAAATTCCGTTGATAAAGGAAGCGTCATCCTGTGTTCCGAACTTTTTGGCAAGTTCAACCGCTTCATTAGCAGATACTTTAACAGGAATTGATTCTACATAGAATATTTCACAAAGTGCCAATCTCAGAATCGCAAGTGAAACTTTGGGTAAACGTTCTATGCGCCAACCTATAGAATTTTCAGCAATAAGCGTGTCAATCTCTTGCGTGTGCTCACTTGTTAACTGTGCAAGAGAAACCGCGAACGTATTATCTTCAATAAGCTCTGCCTCCAAAGCGGCATCGACAATTTCCTGAACGCTTTGGTCCTCATTAAAAATTTTTTCAAACACGAGTGTAAAGGCAAGTTCTCTTTCTTCTTTACGGGTCATAATTTCCTCCAAAAAAATACACTCCCCGCCAAAAACAACAGGGAGTGTTATAAGTTTTCAGCGGTACGAAAATGTATATACATCAATTTTTGTATATTGTACCACTTAAACCGAAAAATAGCAATAGAAAAATGAATATTATTCAGTTATTTTAGTTCAATAACAGTTATGTTATCAGGTGAAACATTAGAATTACTAATGATTATATCTTTAATTGCAATCAACCCGTCTTCTCCGAGGGTGTCTTTTGGTAAAACAACTTCAACCTTTTCATCATTCAGAGTGACAAGGCATTTACAGTTTAGTCGGGCCGTAATTAGATTTTGAATGTCTGCTTCAGTTTTAATCTCATTAGAAATTTCAGTTAGCTTTTTTTTAGCGTTTTCGCGTTCTTCTTCATCAATATTTTCATCATTAATAATTGATTTTAAGTATTCTTTTGCACTGTCATGGGCTTTAGAACGGTTTATTTCAGCAGTCATAAAATAGTCGGTTTCAGTGGTAACATTATTACTGCTTACATACTGTGCATCACCTAAATTTACATTTGTTTCGGTTTCGGGCGGTTGAGTCGTGTTAATGTCTTGCTTTGTGTAATACCAATTAAGAAATACTGCAGCACAAAGCGCAACGGCTGCCGTTCCCGCAGCAATTTGTCTTTTGTTGAGAATTCTACTTTTCATTATTTACCTCCAAAGATGTCATTTTTGATATTGAAATTCTTGCTGTGCTGATGCCAAGCGAAGCACTTACGCAAGAATAAATTCTTTGTTGAACTAAAGGGTCATCTCCTCCTTCACAAACTATTGCTACTCCGCGAACCTTTGGCTTAACTGTTTTGATAAGAAGTCCGCCTTTGCCTTTTCCGTCATCAACAATAACATATTCTTTTTGTGTGTTGTTTTGAGAATCTTGTTTTATACTTGACGATGTATCCTGTGCGAAAACGTACTCTTCAGTTTCTTCAAGAGTTAATAAAACATTTGTTTTTCCTGCGCCTTCAACTGATGAAATTAAGTTTTCAAGTTTTTCTTCGAGTTCATCTGTGTATGACAAAGTATCGGTATCAACTTCTTTTTTGTCTGTTGTATCTGTTTTTACCGCTTCAGAAGCAAAAATCAAGAGAATACCGAGAAGTCCGACAATAAAACATATCAGCGTTTTCCTGTTTGATATAAAGAACTCTTTATTTATTAACTTTTTAAGGGTCAACTCACATTCACCTCAAAGCCGAATTTCTCATTGATTTTATTTTTTACGGTTTCGCATTTATCTTTGTCATCAATTATTACACTGACGCAGTTAACAATTACCTCTCCGTCTTGTTCTTCGGTTTCAATTTCAAAAGAAATAATTCTACAGTTCTCTTCTACGCAAACGCTTTCAATTGCTGATTCAAAAAAATCATTATAACGGCAGTCTGAATAAATATTCTTATCATCTACTCCTCCTGACGTTTGCACGATGTCATTAACTTTGTCACCGGCAAATGGAGAAATCATATAAAACATAAGAAACAGAGAAAGAAAAATGTTGACTGATTTTGACATTTTTGACCCGTTAAAAATCAATTTTACTATTGATGACGCCATTGAAGCGCCACAAATTGAAAATATCCAATTCTTAATAAAATCCATTTTATTTACCCATTACAATAATTACTCCCGTTGAAATAATTAAAACAAAAGTAACATAAAAAAGTACTGTGTTAATAAGTGAAACTACCGATGACATTTCATCAAGCATAACCGAAATATCATTATTCTCGAACATATCTGCTGTTATTGAACAAAACTGAAGCGCATAGTGCCAAATAAGCAAGTCAAGAATAATCGGCAAAAAAATGAGTACAATTATTACAATAACAACAACTCCGGTTGTATTTCGCATAATTGAAAGACTGCTCATTACAGATGATACAGACTCACTGACTCCGGCACCGACAATGGGAATGAATGTACCCGAAACAAATCTTATTCCCCTTACGGTCAGGCTATCTGAAGAAACTGCGAGAATACTCTGTGTTGTCAGAAGTCCCGTATAAACCGTTGAAATTAAGGATAAAATTATTATTATCAACCTTTTTACGGACTTAAACATTTTATGCTTATAATTTTCAAATGTGAAAGACGTAAGAATATTAAAAGCTAAGAGCATATTGATTACGGGCACAAAAATTTTGTCTGAAATTTCACTTATGAAAGACGACAGCACAACTGCAAAAGAATTATAAGTAATTGCAAGTTTTGGGTTGCCTGACGCTGCGATAAGTGACACTAAAACAGGTATGTAAGCGTCGGTAAAAATAGCTGCTGTTTTAATTACTGCTCCTGCATTGACAATCAATTCTTTTAACGGAACAATAACTGCTGTAACGATGCAAAGAACAGAAACAAAGTTCAAAATCTTTTTTGCTGAAGAGTTGCCTTCTAAAAATGAACCCATAACAGAAGATAAAATTATTACAGCAATAACTGAAATTATAATCAAAGAAATTCTCTTGCTTCTGTCCGTTACGAGGCTTATTAAAAAAGTAATAACCGATTTTAACGATACACTCTCTATTCCATCACCGTTTTCACTGTCAATTCCCAGTGCAGACAAATATTCTTTTGTTTCTCCGTCCAATTCTTTGAGAATTGAGGAACTGTCATTGAGTGCATTACACGGTAACGAATAACAGAAAATTATTAAAACCGATATTATAAAACTTAATACTACCTTTTTCATTTTATTAAATCACTGCAAATCACTAAAAGACTTTTAAGAACCGGCAAGGAAAATGATATTATGACAACTCTTGTTGCAACCGTTACAACAGAAGCCAGCGAAGTATCCCCCGAATCTTTTAAGGTTTCTGTTACGAAATCGCTTATTAAAGCAACAAAGCTGACTTTTAACAGAAGGGTCAAATGAACAGACGAAATATTAAACACCGTGAATATTTCTTTGACGGAATCTATAAAATTGCTTGCTTCTCCTAAAATCAGGAACAGAATAATTCCGACTGCACCAAATCTTAACAGAAAAACATATTCGGGTCTGTACTGACGAATTAACATTGCACAGCAAATATAAACAAGCGCCGCCGCGGAAATTTTAATAACTAAAGTCATAAGTCAAATATAGATTTTATATCTGTAAACAGTGAACCGACTTGAGGTATTAACATAGCTATTATTACAACAATTCCCGTAAGTACGGTTAAAGTTGCGTATTCCTCACGTCCTGCCTTTGAAAGCATTTGGTTAATAACCGTAACTATTAACCCTATCCCTGCAATTTTGAATAAAAATGAAATGTCCATATTTCCCTCATATTATAATTATAAGAATCAAAAGAGTTATACCGAAAATGATAGATGAAAATGTTTTAATTCTTTTCTCTTCTTCACGTTCATTTCGCCTTAATTCTTCTCTGAAAAACTCTTTGTACGTTTCGCAGTTTGACACTTGACCTTCAGAATCACTTTTACCGAGAACAGAGAAAAATCCGCTTAAAAGCTCACAAGAGTATAAGGAAAACAAGTTCCTCATCTGTTGTGTGTTAAACTGAATATTTGAGTAATCTGTTATACCTTGAAGTTTAATTATATTATCAATAAAAACTAAATATGAGAATTTATTACTCATATTCATTTTTTTGAAGATTTCTTTAATATCGGTGTTTTGGTATTTAATTGAAATCTCTATGTAATCAAGCATTAAAAGTATTTGTCTTATTGCTTCTGTGCGTCTTTTAATTTGTTTTATACAGTAAAGGTTCACAAGTGTTCCTGACAGAAGCGTCAGTGTTATTCCTAATATTTTCCAATAGTTCATTACAGTTTACTATCCTTTTTACTTTACCGGGCATGTTTGAGCCGCTTAGAAATACTATTTTGTTTATTTGCCCAATTTTGCAAAGAGACAACAAGTCATTTCTTGAATTAAAATCATATTCATTTGCATGGGCGGTTATAATGAATTTAACTCCGCAGTTTATTCCGTGCAAAATTTCATCCGTTTCTCCGTTAAATCCAACCTCATCGCAAATAATAACTTCAGGCGACATAGTTCTTACGGCGATGTCTATTGCTTTGGCTTTCGGGTAACCCTTAATCACATCTGTGTTCGGGCCTAAAAACTCTCTGCTGCCGGAAATTTCCATTCTTTCGTCTGCAACACAAACTTTGTAATATTTACCGAGCCGTCCGTCAGAAATCTGATACGCTAAATCTTTAATAATTGTGGTTTTTCCTGATGAAGGCGGTCCAACAATAAGTAGATTTTGAAGTCCGTGATTAAATACCGCTTTTATTATTTCATCAGAGGCTCCCTTGACGTTTCTCGGAATACGGATGTTGACGGAAGAAATATCTTTTACAGATTTAATTTTTCCGTTTTCATATACAGCCGTACCGCAAACACCGACTCTGGCACCGGAAGGAATAGTTACAAAACCGTTTAATAAATCTTTGGTATGAGTATGAAGAGAGTAACCGCAACACTTATTTAATGTATCGGTAATTTCATATTCAGCACTGTAAATGCATTGATCTGAAAGAATTTGTGTTAAACGTCCGTTTTTAGTAACAAAACTGCTACCGTATGAATTAACAATAACAACAGGACCGGAGTTTCTAAGTCTGATTTCCTGTATATCATTGCATGAAATATTCATCAGCACATTTCTGATTCTCGGAGCAATGCAGTTCAGTACGTGTTCGGTAATATTATGATTTTCCATTGTTTTCACCTCTAAGAAACAATATGAGTTCTTGTCCGTATTTAGTACAATTTTTCTTGAAAAGATTACACTATTATGATAAAATCAATCTATATTGAATTGAGGTGCCTATGTTGAATAAAATAAAAAAGTTTTTGAAAGACAATATGTACGTGTTTTTAACAGGCGGAGTTGCTTTATTTGTAATATTACTTGTTTATTATTGCTTTGATTTAATTCCGTTCGGCGACGGAATAATTTACAGAATGGACCTTTACCATCAATACGGTCCAATGTTTACGGAACTTTACGACCGTCTTACAGGTAGCGGAACATTCACATATTCCTGGAATTCTGCTTTAGGGCTTCCGTTTCTCGGTAATTTCTATAATTATCTTTCAAGCCCACTCTCATTCATTATAGTTTTATTCGGACATAAAAACACATTTGAAGCTGTTGCGTCACTTATAGCTATTAAATCTGTTTTATCTGCAATGTCTATGGCAAATTACCTTAAAAAGTCCCGGAATGTTAACTCCCCTCTAATTTGCGCTTTCGGCATTATGTACGCTTTTTCCGGATACTTTATTGCATATTATTGGAATGTAATGTGGATAGACGCAATGTATATTTTACCTTTTGTTGTTCTTGGAATTGAAAGAATTATTGACAAAGGGAAAATTACAACCTACATTATTTCGCTTGTGTATTGCATTTTTTCAAACTATTACATCGGATATATGGTTTGTATATTCTCTTGCTTGTATTTTATTTATTATTATGTTTGCCGATTTGATGAAATTAAAGCAAGAAAAATGTTTCTTGAAAATAAATCTTTTATCGGTAAAATCAAAAATTCATTTTTCTTAAACAGCGGAATAAGATTTGCGTTTGCATCAATCTGCGCAGCACTGATTCTTACATTTATGCTGGTTCCGCTCATGTTTATTTTGAGTTCATCTTCTGCTACCAAAGGTACATTCCCGTCAGAATTCAAATTCTACTTTAACATTTTTGATTTCCTTGCAAATCACCTTGCAAGCCTTGAACCGACAATTCGCAGCAGCGGAGAAGACGTTTTACCGAATATTTATTGCGGTATGCTCACCGTTTTGCTTATCCCGCTTTACATTTTTTCAAAAAAAATACCGGTCAAAGAAAAAATTGCTTCAACAGTTCTGCTGGCAATAATGTATTTCAGCTTTAATATTAACTATTTGAATTTTATTTGGCACGGTTTTCATTTTCCGAACGACTTACCGTACAGACAGTCGTTTATGTATTCATTTATTCTGATAATTCTTGCATTTAAGGCCATTAAAAACATTGAATTTTCCGACAGGAAAGCAATTATTTGCTCCGGTGTCGGTGTTATTGCCTTTATAGTTCTTGTCCAGGAGCTTACTTCTAAAAATGTAAATGACATGTCAGTTTATTTAAGTATAGGCTTTGTTTTCTTGTTTACGGTTGTTTTAGGACTGCTTCAAAGCAAAAAAAATCAAGCTTTTGCTCTGTCGGTCATGGTGCTTTGCTCGGTTACTGCAGAAACAATTTCAGCAAGCACAGAGCATTATGTTGCCAATCAAACAAAGGGTTCTTTTACGATTGATTATGATGATTTCAAAGATATACAGTCAACCATTCACAAAAATAATAAAGATTTATTCTTCCGCGAAGAATTGACTAAATCAAGAGCCAGAATGGACCCATCCTGGTTTAACTATAACGGTGTTTCGGTTTTCTCTTCAATGGCTTATGAAAAGGTAGCAAACTTACAGAAATACATTGGTCTTTACGGAAATAAGATTAACAGTTACACTTATAACCCACAGACACCGATTTATAACTCAATGTTTTCATTAAAATATATTTACGATAAGAGCGGATATATTGCCGAAAACAATTATTACACCGAATTAGCTGAAAATAACACATTTAAGGCTTACCAAAACAACTATTTTCTTAATATTGCGTTCCCTGTATCAAGCAATATTGAAAAATATTCGGCTGAAAATGCAAAAAATCCCGTTGAGGCTCAAGAACAGCTTTTTGAAGCAGCAACAGGAATCAGCAATGTTTATAACAGAATTTATGACTATGATATTCTTTACAGCAATGTATTGACAGTTACCGACGGACAGAAAGAGAACGAGTCATTAACTTTTACAAAGTCAGACGGAGCATTAAATGCCGCCGCTACAATTATTCTTAATGCTCCAAAAGACGGCAATGTTTATATCTATCTATATTCGAGAAATGTTGATACAGTGGTTGTGTATTCTCCTGTAATTCAAAATTCCATGACTGTTTCCGACGGATATATCCTTGACCTTGGCAATCATAAAACAGGTGATGAAATTTCAGTTGAAATACCTCTCAAGGATGATGTAACATTTGCGACGGTTGATTTTTGTGCATTTACTATTGACGAAGAAAAGTTTTTACAGGGTTACAACAAATTGAATGACGGACAAATTGAATATACACGTTTTAACGAGTCATATATTAGCGGAACTTATGAAGCAAAAGAAAATGAAACGCTTTTTACATCAATTCCTTATGACAGAGGCTGGAATGTCTATATTGACGGTAATAAGGTCAGTGAAAAAGACATTGTAAAAATTTCCGACGCACTTTTAGGTGTTAAGACAAGTGCAGGAAAGCACAATATTGTTTTTCGGTTCAAACTCCCCTATTACACACAATGCAGTTATTTTTCAATAATATTTACTTTCACTCTACTAATTTTATTTGTTCTCAAATCGCGCAGAATAATTTTCTTTAAGAAAACCAAAGCAAACCTTTGGGAAAGAGTGAAAATTGCTGAAAGCAGTCAAAAAAATGATGAATTTGAGAATATGGAAGTAATTAAAACTAAGGAATTGGAAAATCCGCCTTCTGATAAAACAAGCGAATAATAAATAACGGTGTAACAGAATGTTCTCTGAAAAGAGATTCCATTACACCGTTTCTTATTTTTATAAAACCTTTTTTAGGTATTGACCTGTATATGATTTTTGACATTTTGCAACTTCCTCGGGAGTGCCTTTCGCAACAATTGTGCCGCCACGGTCACCACCCTCAGGACCCAAGTCAATAATGTAATCTGATGATTTAATCACGTCAAGATTGTGCTCAATGACAATTACTGTATTCCCTGCATCAACAAGTCTTTGAAGAACCTCAGTAAGTTTGTGAACATCCGCCGTGTGAAGTCCTGTAGTGGGCTCGTCAAGAATATAAACAGTTTTACCTGTTGAGCGTTTTGAAAGTTCTGTTGAAAGTTTAACTCTTTGTGCTTCACCGCCCGAAAGAGTTGTAGCGGACTGACCAAGCTTGATGTATCCTAAACCAACATCAGCAATAGTCTGAAGTTTATCACGGATACGAGGTTGATTATCAAAGAATATAAGCGCTTCATCAATTGTCATATCAAGCACTTCAAATATATTTTTACCTTTGTATTTAACCTCTAATGTTTCACGGTTATATCTTTGACCTTTACAAACATCACAAGGAACATAAACGTCTGCCAAGAAATGCATTTCAATTTTTTTAATTCCGTCACCCTGGCATGCCTCGCAACGACCGCCTTTAACATTAAAGGAATATCTGCTTGCGGTATAACCCCTTATTTTTGAATCTTGCGTTGATGCAAAAAGATTACGGATATCAGTAAACACTCCTGTATAGGTTGCAGCATTAGAGCGTGGAGTTCTGCCGATTGGAGATTGGTCAATATTGATTACCTTGTCAGTGTTTTCAGTACCCAAAATATCTGCAAATTTACCAAGAGGTTTTTTAGCACCATTAAGCTCATTTGCAAGGAACTTATAAAGAACTTCATTTACAAGTGATGATTTACCCGAGCCTGACACGCCTGTTACACAGGTAAATGTACCCAATGGTATCTGAATATCAATATTTCTTAAGTTGTTTTCATGTGCACCTTTAATTTCAAGGAATTTTCCGTTACCTTTTCTTCTTGTTTCAGGTATCGGAATTTTTTTCTTTCCCGAAAGGTACTGACCTGTAATTGAATTTTTACATTTCATTACATCGTCTGCCGTACCCGCACAAATAACTTCTCCTCCGTGAATACCGGCACCGGGGCCAATGTCAACAATGAAATCAGCCTCTCGCATAGTGTCTTCATCATGTTCAACAACAATTAACGTGTTTCCCAAATCGCGTAAGTGTTTAAGTGTGTCTAACAGTTTATCGTTATCGCGTTGATGAAGTCCGATACTCGGCTCATCAAGGATATAAAGAACACCCATAAGCGAAGAACCGATTTGTGTTGCAAGCCTTATTCTTTGGCTT
This sequence comes from uncultured Clostridia bacterium, assembly GCA_945971755.1. Classification (GTDB taxonomy): domain Bacteria; phylum Bacillota; class Clostridia; order Oscillospirales; family Acutalibacteraceae; genus Fimenecus. The sequence goes on along the minus strand of CAMFPJ010000002.1, from coordinate 9,184 downwards.
TCACCGCCCGAGAGAGTACCGGAAGCACGTGAGAGAGTAAGATATTCAAGACCGACACTTTGCAAGAATTTAAGTCGGGAAACAATTTCTTTTATGATGGTTTCGCCTATGATTTGTTCTCTGTCGGTAAGTTTAAGATTTTCTATATATTCAATTGCTTTTGTTACGGACAAATTGCAAAACTCACTGATATTCTTCTTTCCGACTGTGACAGAAAGTACTTCGGGTTTAAGCCTTGTACCGTTACACTCGGGGCATTGACACGTTGTCATTACCTGCTCGATTTCCCAACGCGCCCAGTCGCTTTTAGCTTCTCTGTAACGGCGTTCCAAATTATTAACAATCCCCTCAAAAGTATTATTATAAACACCTGTACCGTAAAGAGTCGGTCGTTTCATTTCAAGTTTTTCTTCTGTACCGTAAAGCAGAGCATTTATACCATCTTTTGAAATGTCTTTCAGCGGTGTGTCAAGAGAAAAGCCATATTTTTTACCAAGAGCTTTGTAATACATTTCAGCGATTGAGCCCGAATCTGCCTTACCCCAACCGCTTGCACAAATACCACCTGCTGAAATTGAAAGGTTTTTATTCGGCATAATAAGGTCAGGGTTTACTTTCAAAAACACACCGAGACCCGAACACTTAGGACAAGCGCCGAATGGGTTATTGAACGAGAACATTCTGGGTGAAAGCTCGTCAATGCTAACTCCGTGCTCAGGGCAAGCGTAGTTAAGAGAATAAAGATATTCCTTATTCCCTATTACGTCAATTATTACGTTACCGTCTGACTCTTTTGTCGCAGTTTCAATAGAATCTGCAAGGCGTGAACGTATTTCGTCTTTAACTATGAGCCGGTCAACAATAATCTCAATGTTATGCTTATTTGTCTTTTTAAGTTTAATTTCATCGGAGAGGTCATAAAGTTCTCCGTCAATTCTGGCTCTTACAAAGCCTGCTTTAGATGCGTTTTGGAGTTCTTTAACGTGCTCGCCTTTTTTTGCCCTGACTATAGGAGATAAGACCTGAATCTTAGTACCTTCGGGAAATTCGAGAACTGCGTCAACAATTTGGTCAACTGTTTGCTGTTTAATTTCTCTGCCGCAAACAGGACAATGAGGAATGCCTATTCTTGCATATAATAGCCTTAAATAATCGTAAATTTCGGTAACCGTACCGACAGTTGAACGAGGATTTTTAGATGTAGTTTTTTGGTCTATTGAAATTGCAGGAGAAAGTCCCTCAATTGACTCAACATTAGGTTTATCCATTTGACCTAAAAACATGCGGGCATAAGACGAGAGAGACTCAATGTATCTTCTTTGACCCTCTGCGTAAATTGTGTCAAATGCCAATGAAGATTTTCCCGAACCCGAAAGACCTGTAAAAACTACAAGCTTGTCCCTTGGAATTTCAACATCAATGTTTTTAAGATTATTCTCTTTTGCACCTTTAATAATAATTTTATCGTGACTCATTATTTCACCGTTATTTTTCAGATTTTAGTTTCTCAATTTTGTCTCGCAAATATGCCGCGTGCTCAAATTCAAGAATTTTAGCAGCAGCCTTCATTTCCTCAGTGAGAACAGCAATAAGCTTTTGCTTCTCATTATAGGACATTCGTTTTCCTGATTTTTCTTTCTTGGAAATCTCAAGGATATCTCTGACATCTTTAATAATTGTTTCGGGCGTTATTCCGTTGGCTTCGTTGTATGCAATTTGCTTTTCTCTTCTCCTGTATGTTTCTGAAATTGCTCTTTCCATTGACGGAGTAACAGAATCGGCATACATTATTACTCTTCCGTTTGCGTTTCTTGCGGCTCTGCCGATTATCTGAATGAGCGAAGTCTCCGAACGCAAAAATCCCTCTTTATCAGCATCAAGTATAGCGATTAAAGACACTTCGGGGATATCAAGACCCTCACGCAACAGGTTAATACCAACTAAAACGTCATATTCACCCAAACGCAAATCACGAATAAGTTCCATTCTTTCAATGGTATCAACGTCATAGTGCATATATTTTACTTTTATTCCGTGTTGAGAAAGGTAATCGGTAAGGTTTTCCGCCATTTTCTTTGTAAGAGTAGTTACAAGGACACGTTCCTTTTTCTCAACTCTGAGATTTATTTCGGAAATCAAATCGTCAATTTGTCCCTCTGTGCCCCTCACATCAATTTCCGGGTCAAGAAGGCCTGTGGGCCTTATAACCTGCTCAGCAACGCAAACACTTTTTTCAAGTTCAAACGGTCCCGGTGTTGCGCTTACAAATATTTTTTGCCCGACTTTAGAATAAAATTCATCAAAAGTAAGCGGTCGGTTATCATAAGCCGAGGGAAGTCTGAATCCAAAATTTATTAGACTGTCTTTTCTTGAACGGTCACCGCCATACATTGCTCTGACCTGCGGAATTGTGACGTGTGATTCGTCAACAAACAGCAGAAAATCGTCAGGAAAATAGTCTAAAAGCGTAAACGGCGGGTCACCGGGTTTTCGGCCGGACATAACAGCGGAATAGTTTTCAATTCCCTTACAAAAACCGGTTTCCCGAAGCATTTCCATATCATATTCTGTTCTTTGCCTGATTCTTTGTGCTTCAATAAGTTTTCCCTGTTTTTCAAAGTTTGCAACGGTTTGCTCCATTTCTTCCGCAATTTGTTTAAGAGACCTTTCAAGCTTATCAGGCGAAATAACATAATGCGAAGCAGGATAAACCGCAACATGTGAAACCGTATTCTTTACTGCGCCTGTAAGCGCATTAACTTCACAAATTCTGTCAACCTCATCACCGAAAAACTCAACTCTCACAGCTGTATCATTTGAATAAACAGGGAAAATTTCGATAATATCCCCTTTTACTCTAAATTTATTTCTTATGAAGTTAATGTCATTTCTTTCGTACTGCATCGAAACAAGTTTTTTAATAACATCATCACGTGAAATTTTCATTCCGTTGCGAAGTGAAAGCACCATATTTCGATAGTCTATGGGGTCGCCGAGTGAGTAAATACAGGAAACACTCGCCACAATGATAACATCACGTCTTTCAGACAGTGCAGATGTTGCGGAGTGACGCAATTTATCAATTTCATCATTGATTGATGAATCTTTTTCAATGTAAGTGTCAGTTGTTGCTATATAAGCCTCAGGCTGATAATAGTCATAATAGGAGACAAAATATTCAACGGCATTTTCAGGGAAGAATTCTTTAAACTCGGAGCACAACTGCGCCGCAAGAGTTTTGTTATGAGCGAGAACGAGAGTTGGACGGTTAAGCTGTGCAATAACATTTGCCATAGTAAATGTTTTACCGGAGCCTGTTACACCAAGTAACGTCTGCTCCTGATAGCCCTTGTTCACACCGTCAACAAGTTGTGCAATAGCTTCCGGTTGGTCGCCCATCGGTTTATAGGGTGAATGTAAAATAAACTTGTCCGGCATATTTTCGCCCCTTTCGGTATAATTATTGTAATTTGAAACAGCAGTTATACCTTCATTTGAATTTGTTCATCTTTAATATCACCTTATTATACCACGCTTTTAAAATAAGTAAATACGAAAACACCGGCTTTTTTGTTCTGTTTGCGAAACAAAATTATTTTTGCCGAAAGCCGTAATCATTCACTGACTATTGCAACAACCCGTTTTTTTAATTGAAACGCTATGCTTCACTCACTAAAGCACGGTTAAATCCGCTTACATATCGGCACTTTAGCACATTAAAGCAAAAAAAAACAAAGGGACTGTTTGTTAAATTTGTTGAAATTTCAATGTTTTGTTGACAAAAGGATAAAAAGAGCATATAATTCGATATGTATTTTAGGTTAAGGAAACCTTTAAAAATTCGAAAGAAGGGTAACACAATGTTTAGTGAACGCTCAAGTTTCTCTAATGCTACTATGTGCGGTGCTTCCAAAGCAGCGTGCACTTCGGCTTGCCCTTGCTCTTTCAACTCTTGCATATCCTTGCTTTGCACTGTCCTTTTGGCAGTGCTTGTTATATTTTTAGGTGCAGTTTTAAACAGAATTGAAATTTCTGCAGGCATCCTTCTACCAATCGTTATTATCGGTTTTGGGCATATTTTCACAATTAAAAAGTTAGAATTTAAAAGCAGGTAAAGTTTTACTTTTGTTCAATAATTGAAAGGACTTTGCCGAATTCAAAAACGGTAAAGTTCTTTTTATTATAAAAAATAAGCAATTTTAAAAAAGGAGACAAAGCTTATGAAAAAATTCATGAAAGTTGCCGCTCTTGTTTTGGTAGCCACATTAGTACTTGGTTGCTTCACAGCTTGTGGCACAAAAGCAGACAACGACGACGGCGGAAACAACGCAAACACAGATGCTAAGAAAGAAATTTTCATCGGTGCTACAGGTCCTTTAACAGGCGATGCTTCATCATACGGCATCTCCGTTAAAAACGGTGCAGAGATTGCAATTGCAGAAATCAATGCCGCAGGCGGACTTAACGGCATTACATTCAAGTTCGAAATGAAAGACGACAAGGCTGCTGCCGCAGATGCCGCTACCGCTTACGACGCTCTTATGGATGAGGGTATGCAGGTTTCTCTCGGCTCCGTAACATCAGGCTCTTGCGAGGCTTTTGCAGGTGCAGCTCAAGAAGACAACCTCTTCTTCATCACTCCATCTGCTTCCGCAGCCAAGGTTATCTCATACGGCAGTAACTCTTTCCGCGTTTGCTTCGGCGACCCTGACCAGGGTACTCTTGCCGCTCAGAAGCTTGTTGCTAAGTACAAAAACATCGGTTGTATCTACGACACAAGCGACCCATACTCAACAGGTATCTACGACGCATTTAAGGCTGAAATGGATAAATCTGGCACAACATTCGAAGTTCGTACATTCGACGCAGACAACAAGAAGGATTTCTCTGCTCAGGTAGATGCCCTCAAGGATTGCGATGTTATCTTCCTTCCTATTTACTACACAGAAGCAGGTCTTATTGCTAACGCTTGCGCAAGCAAGGGTGTTACCGCCGCTCTCTTCGGCTGCGACGGTCTTGACGGTGTTGCAGAGCAGATAGACAAAGCGGTTGTTACTAACGACATCAGCTACATCACTCCTTTCGATGTAAACAGCACAGACGCTAAAGTTTCTGCTTTCGTTGCAACATATGAAGAGAAATACGGCGAAAAGCCCGACCAGTTTGCAGCTGACGGCTACGATGCAGTTTATGCTATTTTCGAAGGTATGAAGGCTGCAGGTATCGACGATGCAAACATTTCTGCAAGCGATCTTTCGGACGCTCTTCAGGTAGCAATCACAGCAGAAGGCTTTGTTCTTAAAGGCCTTACAGGTGAAATGACTTGGGACGCATCAGGCGCTTGCACAAAGGTTCCTGTTATTGTTGAACTCTAATCCGAATTAGATTATTCTTAAAGTCAATCAGCGCAACCGATGCGGGGAACCGCGTCGGTTGCGGTGCAACTTATATTGGAGAGAAACAAAGTCGAATAATCTTTGTTTTTGTCCGATGTAAGCTACAAAACATCAAAATATTTTTAAGGGGTACATAGAATGAGTACGATTATAAGCGTCCTTATCAATGGTCTTAGCCTTGGTGCTATCTATGCACTTATAGCCCTCGGCTACACTATGGTATACGGTATTGCAAAAATGTTGAACTTTGCCCACGGTGATATCATCATGGTAGGTTCTTACACAATTTTCATAACGGTAATGAATTTGAATATAGGAGGTCCCGTGCTTACACTTGTTGCAGCGATTCTTTTTTCGGTTATTGTATGCACCGTGTTCGGTGTTACTATTGAAAAAATTGCTTACAAACCTCTTCGCGGAGCATCTCCCTTGGCGGTTCTTATTACCGCTATAGGTGTGAGCTACTTTTTACAAGGTTCGTCTCAGCTTTTGTTCGGTGCAAGAGCATTACCTATCACAATGCCTAATTTAGGAAATATTGATATAGGTGCCGCAAAGGTTAGCGTGGGTACTGTTGTTACGCTTGTTGTCGGTATAATACTGATGGTGGCATTAACGGTGTTTATCAAAAACACTCGCACAGGTAAAGCTATGGTAGCTGTTTCCGAAGATAAGGGTGCCGCGCAGCTTATGGGTATAAATGTAAATAAAATAATTATGATTACCTTTGCCATAGGCTCAGCGCTTGCCGCATTCGCCGCACTGTTCTATCTTTTCGGTATTCCGGCAGTTAACCCCACACTTGGCTCTATGCCCGGTATAAAGGCATTTGCCGCCGCCGTTATAGGCGGTATCGGTTCCATTCCGGGCGCTATGTTGGGCGGTATTCTTATGGGACTTATTGAGAGTATTTGCAAAAGTATTCCCGCACTTAGCTCATACACATTAGCTATAGAGTTCGGTATTTTAATACTTATATTACTTATCAGGCCCATCGGTCTTTTAGGTAAAAAGAGAAGGGTTAAGGTGTAATTATGCAGTATATAAAAAACATTAAACAATCCTTCAAGTTAAAAAATAACATCAATTATTTTGTGCTTATTGCTCTTTTAGCCGTTTTGATTATTGCCGATCAATTCGGACTTTTAGGCAGGTCATTGACAGGCCTTATTATAAAAATGGGCTATTCGGCAATTCTGGCAGTATCGCTTAACTTAGTTGTCGGTTTCTTAGGTGAGTTATCCTTAGGACATGCAGGATTTATGTGCGCAGGCGCATATATCGGTTGCTTTTTTGCAAATTATATGTACGGCGTTATCGACAACAAAATTTTAGTTCTTGTTCTCGCTATGATTGTAGGCGGATTAGTTGCTACCGTCTTAGGCTTTATTGTAGGTTTACCGGCACTGCGACTTAAAGGCGACTACTTAGCAATTGTTACCTTAGCATTTGGTGAAATTATCCGTAACATATTCAACAACACCTCAAGCGAAACCTTCGGCGGCGCTATGGGTATGTCTACTAAAAAGTTTGAGGGCACAACCCTTTTTATAATTACCCTTATTACTCTTACCATTGTATTATTCCTTTGCCAAAGTCTCATAAGAAGCAAGCACGGCAGAGCAATTACCGCTATTCGCGATAACGAAATTGCGGCAAAATCTATGGGTATAAATGTAACATACTACAAATTATTTGTGTTCGCACTTGCCGCTTGCTTTGCAGGTGTTGCAGGTGTTCTCTACGGACATTCACTCTCCACTGTTCGCCAAGACGCTTTCACATACAACTACTCTATCGAAATACTTGTTATGGTAGTTCTGGGCGGTATCGGCAGTATGCGCGGCTCAATAATTTCTGCATCCCTTATCGTTTACATCAACGCATTACTTCAAAACAATCTTTCAGGAGATATGGCAGAAATTAAGCAGGCTGTTTACGCTATAATTCTTATTATTGTAGTTATATTCAACAATGCCCCCGCACTTAAAAAGGTTAAGGATAAGCTATCTGTTTCCAATCCTGCAAAGAAAAATAAAAATCCCGAAACAATTCACGATGACGAGGTGGACTGGAGAAGAGTTCCCACTAAAATCCCTATGGATGAGGTTCTTACAGCCAACCTTCCCAATAATGATGAAGCTGAGTCGGACACGGCAGAGAAAGGAGATAAATAAGATGGCAGAATATTTACTTGAAACAAAAAATCTCGGTATCTCCTTCGGCGGTCTTAAAGCGCTTGACGATATTAACCTTAAAATAAAGAAAAATCAGCTTTACGGTCTTGTAGGCCCTAACGGCGCGGGTAAAACTACCGTTTTTAATCTGCTCACAGGCGTTTATAAGCCAACAACCGGCACGTTTTATTTAGACGGCAAAGAGCTTACAGGCAAAACTCAGGAAAAAATCAATCACGAGGGTATTGCCCGTACATTCCAGAATATTCGTCTTTTCAACAATATGAGTGTTATTAGGAATGTTATGGTCGGACTTCATAATCAACCGGAATTTAAGTGCACTCCCTTTGCAAGTATGCTAAGACTACCCAAGCACTTTGATACCGAAATCCGTTGCAGAGAAAAGGCAAAAGAAATCTTAAGGATTTTTGACCTTTATGAAGAAAGAAACAACCTTGCCTGTAACCTTCCGTACGGCAAACAGAGAAAGCTTGAAATTGCCCGCGCTCTTGCCACTAACCCAAAGCTTTTGCTCCTTGACGAGCCTGCAGCAGGTATGAATCCCAACGAAACAGAGGACCTTATGAGAATAGTAAGAAGAATCCGCGATGAATTTGATATGACAATTCTTCTTATTGAGCACGACTTAAAATTCGTATCGGGACTTTGTGATGAACTCACGGTATTAAACTTTGGTACAACGCTTGCCGAAGGCACTGCAGAAGAAGCGCTTAATGACCCTGAGGTTATTAAGGCGTATATCGGAGGTTAAGTTATGGCATTGTTAGAAGTAAAACAGCTCCAGGTACACTACGGTGTTATTAAAGCATTAGACGGAATCAGCTTTGAGGTTAATAAAGGCGAGATTGTTACGCTTATAGGCGCCAACGGCGCAGGTAAAACTACCACTATGCAAAGCGTAAACGGTCTTATTCCCACAAGCGGCGGCACAGTAACCTACAACGGTAAAGATATCACCAATATGCCCTGCCACAAAATTGTTAATTTAGGTATTGCGCAGGTTCCCGAAGGCAGAAGAGTTTTTCAAGAGCTTTCCGTTTATGACAATCTTATTATGGGTGCATACTCACAAAAGGATAAAACTAAAATCAAGCAAAATATTACGGAAATATATGAGTGGTTCCCCCGATTGGAAGAAAGAAAAAATCAAATGGCGGGTACACTTTCCGGCGGTGAACAGCAAATGCTGGCTATGGGCAGAGCTATGATGAGCAACCCGGAATTACTTATGCTTGACGAGCCCTCTATGGGTCTTTCTCCCCTTCTTGTTGACCAGGTGTTTGATATTATCAAAACCTTTCACAAGCGAGGCACAACAATTCTTTTAGTTGAGCAAAATGCAGGTAAATCCCTTGCAATTTCCGACAGAGCCTATGTACTCGAAAACGGAAAAATCGCTCTTTCAGGCACAGGCACAGAGCTTATGCAAAGCGAAGAGGTTAAGAAAGCATACTTAGGCGGCTAATCCGCCCAAACCTTAGTTATATCATTTGTTTTAGCTATTACATACCATATAATACAAAAGTATATAAACTGATTTTTCACTGTTTCGGGAGTTCGAAAGCTGAAAAGATTTGAAATTCATAAAAA
>CAMFPJ010000001.1 GCA_945971755.1 uncultured Clostridia bacterium | reverse complement strand
AGAAGTGCAGTAATTCGTACCGAGGAGGACGAAAAATGAGCCGTTTTTTCAGCGGAAAATATAAATCGTTAGTACCTTACACCCCCGGTGAACAGCCAAAGGAAATGCAGTACATAAAACTTAATACTAATGAGTCGCCCTTTCCGCCGTCAAAAAAGGCGCAGGAATATGCACAAAAAGAAACTGAGCATTTAGAGCTTTACTCCGATCCCGAATGCAGAGATTTAGTAAAAACAGCTGCAGAATATTTCGGAATAAATACAGACGAAATTATTTTTACAAACGGCAGTGACGAAGTGCTGAATTTTGCTTTTGCGGCATTTTGCGATGCACAAAACGGAGCAATTTTTCCTGACATAACTTACGGGTTTTACCCCGTGTTTGCGGAACTCAATTTTGTTCCGTATGAGGAAATACCGTTAAATGACGATTTTACCGTTGATGTTAACAGTTTTTGCAACGTAAACAAGACGGTGTTTATTGCAAATCCAAATGCGCCCACGGGACTTGCTCTTTCGCTTGACGACATTGAAAAAATAATTAAGAGCAACCCTGACAACATTGTAGTTATTGATGAGGCTTATGTCGATTTCGGAACGGAAAGCGCAGTCAATTTAATTCATAAATATGACAATTTGCTTGTAACGGGCACCTTTTCAAAATCACGCTCAATGGCAGGCGCCCGTCTTGGCTTCGGAATTGCCAATGAAGATATTATCCGTGATCTGAACACTGTCAAATATTCTACTAACCCTTATAACGTAAACCGTATGACAATGGCGGCAGGCGTTGGGGCGCTTCTTGATAACGAATACTTTGAAAATAACTGTAAAGAAATAATCAAAATTCGTGAATACACAAAATCGGAGCTTAAAAAATTAGAATTTACTGTTACTGACTCAAAGGCAAATTTTGTGTTTGCAAAATCAGACCGGATTGACGGTAAAACCCTTTACTTAAAGCTTAAAGAAAAAGGTATTCTCGTTCGCCATTTTGATAAGGAAAAACTTTCACGGTACAACAGAATTACGATCGGCACAAAAGAGCAAATGGATGCGTTATTCAGTGCCGTTAAAGAAATTAAGGAGGAGTTAAAATGAGAACCTCAACTAAAGAAAGAAACACAGCTGAAACAAAAATCAAACTCGCATTAAACCTTGACGGCACAGGGGAGAGCAGTATTAATTCAGGTTGCGGCTTCCTTGACCACATGCTGACTTTGTTTGCAAAGCACGGCAGATTTGATTTGTCGGTTGAATGTAAGGGAGATACAAATGTTGACTACCACCACACGGTTGAGGATATCGGAATTGCCTTGGGCTCTGCTTTCAAAGAGGCGTTAGGTGACAAAAAAGGCATTGAAAGATACGGCGACGTAATTCTTCCTATGGACGAAGCTTTGATTTTAACTGCCGTTGACCTCTCGGGAAGAAGTTATTTAGGCTATGACCTTATAATTCCAACCGAAAAGGTGGGCGATTTTGACACGGAGCTCGTTAAAGAGTTTTGGCTCGGCTTTGTAAGAACTGCGGAGTGCACACTTCACATAAAGAGTCTTGCCGGCGGAAATTCTCACCACATTATCGAGGGTGCTTTTAAGTCCGCTGCACGCAGTATTTCAAAAGCAGTAAAAATAAACCCGGAATACAAGGATGAAATTCCGTCAACAAAAGGAGTTCTTTGATGATTGCAATAGTAGATTACGGAGTAGGTAATCTTTTCTCACTTAAAAGTTCATTTTCATCAATCGGTGCCGAAGTAACAGTAACAGGGCATAAGGCTGAAATAGAAAAAGCAGACAAGATAATTTTACCCGGTGTGGGCGCCTTTGAGGATGCCGCAAAAAAACTGTTGCAGTCGGGGCTCGGCGAAGCAGTAATAAATGAGGCCCGGAAAGGCAAGCCGATTATGGGTATTTGCCTTGGAATGCAGCTTCTTTTTGATAAGAGTTATGAGTACGGCGAGCACAATGGCTTAGGTCTTATTCCCGGTACTGTCAGGCCGATTTCCGATGTAATACCGAAAGACTTAAAAATTCCGCACATTGGCTGGAATGCACTTGATTTCAAAAAAGACAGCCCCATTAACAAATATATAAATAACGGTGATTTCGTTTATTTTGTTCACTCCTTTTATGCAGCGGACTGCGAGAATTATACAGTCAGCACGGCAGAATACGGCACAGAGCTTACGGCGTCGGTCCAGAACAAAAATGTATTTGGGTGTCAGTTCCACCCCGAAAAAAGCGGAGATGTAGGACTTAAAATACTTAAAGCGTTTTCAGAATTGGAGGGAGATTTATGTTAATTTACCCTGCAATAGATATTTTTAATGGTAAAGCAGTTCGCCTTTACAAAGGCGATTACAATCAAATGACGGTTTACAGCGAAAACCCGCCCGAAATAGCGGAAGAATTCAAAAAACAGGGTGCGACTCACATGCACATTGTTGATTTGGAGGGCGCAAAAAACGGCACAACACCGAATTTTGAAACTGTTTTGGCTATTAAAAAAGCGGGCGGACTTTTCTGTGAAGTAGGCGGCGGAATTCGAGATATGGAAACCGTTGACAAATACATATCCGCAGGGCTTGACAGAGTAATACTCGGCACCGCGGCAGTTAAAAGCGAGGGCTTTGCAGAAAAAGCTGTGAAAAAATACGGCGACAAAATTGCAGTCGGAATTGACATTAAAGACGGTTTTGTAGCAATTAAGGGCTGGACGGAAAAAAGCGAAATAACGGCCTTTCATTTTGCGGAGCAGATGCAAAATATAGGTGTTAAAACTCTTATTTGCACCGACATTTCAAAAGACGGTGCCATGAAAGGTACAAACCACGAGTTGTATAAAGAACTTATGGAAAAATTCAGTATGCAGATTATTGCTTCGGGCGGTGTTTCATCAATAGATGATGTTAAAAAACTTGCACAGCGAAATACTTACGGCGCAATAATCGGTAAGGCCTATTACACAGGCGACATAAATCTTAAAGAAGCAATCGAGGTGGCAAAATGATAACAAAACGAATCATTCCCTGCCTTGACGTGCGTGACGGCAGAGTAGTAAAAGGCGTTAATTTTGAGGGGCTAAAGGATGTTTCCTCACCGGTTACACTTGCGGAGTATTATTCCTCTTGCGGTGCTGACGAATTAGTGTTTTACGACATTACCGCTTCAAGTGACGGAAGAAAGCTTTTTACTGATATTTTAAGAGAAACAGCAAGCCGTGTGTTTATTCCTTTAACTGTCGGCGGCGGAATAAACACAGTAGAGGACTTTGACCGAGTGCTTAAATGCGGCGCTGACAAAGTAAGCGTTAATTCGGGCGCAATTAAAAACCCGAGCCTTGTTTTAGAGGCGGCTAAGCTTTACGGTGACCAATGTGTTGTGCTCTCCGTTGATGTAAAAAGGGTTGACGGAAGCTTCAGAGTGTTCGCCAAGGGCGGCAGAGAAGACACAGGCATTGAGGCTATAAGCTGGATAAAAAAATGCGTAAGTAACGGCGCAGGTGAAATTGTAGTAAATTCAATTGATACAGACGGCGTTAAAGGGGGATTTGACCTTGAAATGCTCGGTGCGGTTTGCGATGCTGTTTCCGTGCCGGTAATTGCCTCGGGCGGTGCAGGTAAAACAGAAGACTTTATTACTCTTTTCAATGCACTTCCGAAAGTTGACGCAGGTCTTGCGGCTTCAATTTTCCATTTCGGTGAAGTTAAAATTAAAGAGCTTAAAGAAGAAATGGCAAAAGCAAATATTCCCGTTAGGAGATAAATTATGATAAATATTGATGAACTTAAATTTGACGAAAAGGGGCTTATACCTGCGATAGTTGTTGACAGTGTCAGCAAAAAGGTTTTAACACTCGCTTACATGAACAGGGAAAGTCTTAAAATAACAATGGAGAAAGGTTTAACCTGTTTTTGGAGTCGCTCCCGAAAAGAACTTTGGCTTAAAGGCGAAACAAGCGGAAATTACCAGCACGTTGTTTCAATCACCGCAGATTGCGACAAGGACGCACTTGTAGTTATGGTTGAGCCGGACGGCCCCGCTTGCCACACAGGCACATTTTCTTGCTTTAACGATAAAGTTTATGAGAGTGACGAACTTCACGAATTCTCTTATGAGGGACTTATGGAACTTATTAAGGGAAGAAAAACAGAGAAAAAAGAAGGCTCATACACAACCTATCTTTTTGAAAAGGGTCTTGACAAAATTCTTAAAAAGGTCGGTGAAGAGAGTACCGAAGTTATTATTGCGGCAAAAGAACAAGACAAGGCAGAAACAATCTATGAAATTGCAGACCTTGCTTATCACGTAATGGTACTTATGATTGAGGCAGGCATTTCTCTTGAAGATATTCACAAAGAGCTTGCGTCACGTCACGTTATTGACCACAAGGTTAAGCAAGAGAAAATGACAAAATAAGAGAGACGGAAAATGGCAAAGGTATTTATTGACGGAAGTGCCGGCACAACGGGACTTCGAATTTACGAAAGACTCGGAGAGAGAAAAGACCTTGAACTTATTATTCTCACTGACGATAAAAGAAAAGATATAACCGCGCGTAAAGAAGCGCTGAATTCAGCGGACATTGCGTTTTTGTGCTTGCCGGATGACGCCGCAAGAGAAGCAGTAACACTGCTTGAAAATGACACAACGGTTATTATTGACACTTCAACCGCTCACAGAACAACAGATGGCTGGGTTTACGGATTACCCGAAATTGAGGGGCAAAAAGAAAAAATAAAAAATGCAAAGAGAGTGGCAAATCCCGGTTGCCACGCAAGCGGCTTTATATCATTAGTCGAGCCTTTAACAAGAAAGGGAATTATTCCGAAAGACTTGATTGTTTCTGCTTTTTCTCTAACGGGCTATTCAGGAGGCGGCAAAAAAATGATTGCCGACTATGAGGGTGAAAATAAGGTTGATTTTTTGGCTCCGCGTTCTTACGGGCTTACGCAAAATCATAAGCATCTCCCTGAAATGAGCAAAATTTGCGGGCTTGCAAACTTGCCTCTTTTCACACCGATAGTGTCGAGCTATTATTCGGGTATGGAGGTCATAGTTCAACTTTCCGCATCTCAAATAAACGGCACTATTGAGGATATTAAAAATGCCTACAAAGAGTATTACACAGGCAAGTTTATTAAATATTGCGAAAGCTCTGACGAAAACGGTTTTCTTTCAGCCTCAAAATTCTCGGGACGTGATGATATGGAAATCAGCGTTTTCGGTAATAATGACAGAATAATGCTTGTTTCCCGATTTGACAATTTAGGTAAAGGTGCTTCGGGGGCGGCAATTCAAAATATGAACATAGTACTCGGTATTGATGAAACAACCGGACTTAACATAGGAGGATAAAACAGTGGAGATTATATCAGGCGGTGTTTGCGCCGCACAGGGTTTTAAGGCAAGCGGAGTTCACTGCGGAATTCGCAAAAATAAGGGTAAAAAAGATTTAGCGCTTATTTTCAGTGAGAAAAGAGCAACTGCTGCGGCAGTTTACACAACAAACCTTGTTAAAGGCGCTCCGCTTACGGTTACCAAGAATCATATTGCAGACGGCTTTGCACAGGCAGTAATCTGCAACAGCGGCAACGCTAACACTTGCAACGCAAACGGTATTGAAATTGCTGAGCAGATGAGCGAGCTTACCGCCAAAGAACTCGGAATTTCCGCATCTGATGTTGTTGTTGCTTCAACGGGTGTAATCGGTCAGGTGCTTGACATTGAGCCCATAGCAAAAGGCATTCCCGAACTTCACAAATCACTTTCCGCAAACGGAGGTGCTGATGCCGCAGAAGGTATTATGACAACGGATACGGTGATGAAAGAGGTTGCGGTTCAGTTCAGCGTTGGCGGAAAAATCTGTAAAATCGGCGGTATTGCAAAGGGCAGCGGTATGATTCACCCAAACATGGCAACAATGCTTGTGTTCATTACCACTGACGCCGCAATTTCAAGCGAAATGCTTTCTAAAGCACTTTCAAGCGACATTGCAAACACATTTAATATGGTTAGTGTTGACGGTGACACATCAACTAACGATATGGTAACGGTTCTTGCAAACGGTATGGCAGGAAATAAAGAAATTACGGAAGAAAATGCTGATTTTGATGAATTTATGAAAGCGCTTAACACGGTAACCGTTCATCTTTGCAAAATGATTGCAGGTGACGGCGAGGGTGCAACAAAAATGCTTGAATGCAGCGTAACGGGCGCAAAAACCGTGGAAATTGCCAAAACAGTTGCCAAAAGTGTTATTTGTTCAAGTCTTCTTAAAGCCGCTATGTTCGGTGCAGACGCAAACTGGGGCAGGGTGCTGTGTGCAATAGGTTACAGCGGCGCTCCCGTTGACGTTACAAAAATCGGCGTCAGCTTCAGAAGCCCGAAAGGCGAAATTGAGGTTTGCCGTAACGGTGCAGGCGTAGATTTTTCAGAAGAAAAAGCAAAAGAAATTTTGCTTGAGAAAGAAATTGAAATTTTAGTGTCGCTCAATGACGGTGAAGAAAAATCTACCGCTTGGGGTTGCGATTTAACATACGATTATGTTAAAATAAACGGTGATTATCGCACCTGATTTTCTGGAGGCAAAATAATGGAAAATTTTTCAAATGCACAGCGTGCCGAGGTTTTAACACAAGCCCTCCCTTACATTAAGCGCTATGTGGGCAAGGTAGTTGTAGTCAAATACGGCGGAAATGCAATGATTAACGAACAACTTAAAAAACAGGTTATGGAAGATTTGGTTCTTTTATGGCTCATCGGTGTTAAGGTTGTTCTTGTTCACGGCGGAGGACCCGAAATTAACGATTTAATGAACAGACTCGGCAAAAAGGCAGAGTTTGTTGACGGACTCAGAATTACCGACAAGGAAACCGTTGATATAGTTGAAATGGTGCTTGCAGGTAAGGTTAATAAATCGCTTGTTAACCTTATTCAAATGAACGGCGGCAATGCAATGGGTATTTCGGGGTTAGACGGCAGGCTGATTGAGGCTAAAATGAAAGATAACCGTTTGGGCTATGTAGGTGAAATCACTAAAATTCACATAAGTCCCGTCAAAGACCTTTTGGAAAAAGGCTATATCCCTGTTATTTCAACTGTCGGATGTGACAGAAAAGGCAATACCTATAATATTAACGGTGATACTGCCGCTGCTTTTATTGCGGGGGCTCTCTCAGCAGAAAGACTTATTATGATGACTGATATTGACGGCGTTTTGAAGGTTAAAGACGACCCGTCAACACTTATTCCCGAGCTTACCGTGGAAGAAGCGGAAAAACTCAAGGCAGAGGGAGTAATTGCCGGCGGTATGATTCCCAAGGTTGACTGCTGTGTTGAGGCAATAAACAAGGGTGTTAAAAACGTCATTATTATGGACGGCAGAGTGCCGCACTCAATTCTTATGGAGTTGCTTACCGACGAGGGCGCAGGTACAATGGTCACCGGAGGTAAAAAATGAGCAGTGTTTTTGAGAAAGATAAACAGTATATTTTAGGTACTTACAACCGTTTTCCCGTTAATATTACTGAGGGTAAAGGCTCGGTGGTTAAAGACGAAAACGGAAAAGAATACATAGATTTAGGCTCAGGTATCGGCGTTACTTCATTCGGAATTGCGGATGAAGTTTGGCAAAATGCCGTAACGGAGCAAATTTCAAAGGTTCAGCACATGTCTAACCTTTATTACACGGAGCCTTGCGCAGATTTAGCGGAAATCCTTTGTGAGAAAACAGGAATGAAAAAGGTTTTCTTTTCAAATTCGGGTGCTGAAGCAAACGAGTGTGCTATAAAAATTGCAAGAAAATATGCATGGGAAAAGCACGGCGAAAACTGCTACACAATAGTAACGCTGAATAACAGTTTTCACGGAAGAACACTAACTACTCTTGCGGCAACGGGTCAGGAGCATTACCACGAGTTGTTTACACCGCTTACACCCGGTTTTATGAGTGTGGACGCAGGCGATTTGGCAGCAATAAAAAAGATAAATGAGGAAACACCCGTTGCAGGCGTACTTCTTGAATGTATTCAGGGTGAAGGCGGAGTTTTACCCATTGATGCCGAATTTATTAAAGCGGTGGAAAAATGGTGTAATGAAAACGACGTTCTTTTCATGGTGGATGAGGTTCAGACAGGCAACGGCAGAACGGGCGAGCTTTACAGTTATATGAATTACGGTGTTAAACCGGATGTTGTCTCTACTGCAAAGGGGCTTGCAGGCGGTTTACCGCTGGGTGCAACCCTTGTGGGCGAAAAGGCACAAGGCGTGTTTGGCTTCGGCGACCACGGCTCAACTTTTGGCGGCAACCCCGTTTGCTGTGCGGCGGCAATAAGCATTATAGAACGAATTGACGACAAGCTTTTAGAAGAAGTTAAAGAAAAAAGCAAAAAGGTGTTCTCTTCTCTTGAGGGGGCAAAGGGTGTTGAGAGTGTTTGCGGACTCGGCCTTATGATCGGCATTAAGACTGCCCGTCCTGCATCTGAAATTGTAAAAGAGTGCATTGATAACGGTGTTCTTTGCCTTACTGCCAAGGATAAGGTTCGTTTGCTCCCCGCACTTAATATACCGGAAGAAACCCTTTTGAAAGCGGTAGGGATTATTAAAAATTCCTGCGCAAAAATCTAAGGTGAAAATATGGACTTAAAAGGAAAGCATTTTTTGAAGCTGCTTGATTTTACTCCCGAGGAGATTACCTATCTTCTTGATTTGGCGGCTGAACTAAAAAACAAAAAGAAAAACGGAATTTTGCATAAGATTTGCGAGGGCAAAAGCATTGCTCTGATTTTTGAAAAGACAAGCACACGCACACGCTGCGCTTTTGAGGTTGCGGCGGCAGATTTGGGTATGCACCCTGTTTACCTTGACCCGTCATCTTCACAAATCGGCAAAAAAGAAAGCATAAAAGACACGGCAAGAGTTTTAGGCAGAATGTTTGACGGTATTGAATACCGCGGCTTCGGTCAGGAAATAGTTGAAGAAATTGCAAAATATGCAGGCGTTCCCGTTTGGAACGGACTTACCAATGAATTTCACCCCACTCAAATTCTTGCAGACTTTTTAACTGTCCGTGAGCATTTCGGAACACTCCGTGGCAAGAAACTTGTTTATATGGGCGATGCAAGGTATAATATGGGCAACTCACTTATGGTGGGGTGTGCCAAAATGGGTATGCATTTTGTGGCTTGCGCACCGAAAAAATATTTCCCTGACGGTGAACTTGTTGCCACTTGTAAGGAAATTGCAAAAACTACCGGCGCAAAGCTTGAGTTTATTGAAGACATACCCACAGCCACTGAAAATGCTGATGTAATTTATACGGACGTTTGGGTTTCAATGGGTGAAGCAGATGAAGTCTGGGCAGAGAGAATTCAAGATTTAACTCCTTACAGAGTTACAATGGATATTATGAACGGCGCAGGAGAAAAGGCTAAGTTTATGCACTGCCTTCCTGCATTTCACGACTTAAATACAAGCATCGGCAAAGAAATTTGCGAAAAATTCGGTATGGATTGCATTGAAGTTACTGATGAAGTAATTGAAAGTGACCGCTCAATAGTATTTGACGAGGCGGAAAACCGTATGCACACAATTAAAGCCGTTATGGCGGCAACATTATAAAAAAGGCACTCTTTATGAGTGCTTTTCGACTGTAGAAAATATTTTATTCAGAAGGATATTTATGACTAATTCGGAAACTAAAAAAGCTGCGATGCAAGATTTAACGGTTGGTAACCCTTATCGGTTGATTATAAAATTTGCTTTACCGCTTTTTGTGAGTCAGGTTTTTCAGCAGCTTTACAACACTGCTGACTCACTGATTGTGGGGCATTTTCTCGGTACAAAGGCACTTGCTGCGGTAAGCTCCTCGGGTACTCTTATTTTTATGATGATAAGTTTTTTTGAAGGGCTTTTTCTTGGGGCAGGTGTGCTGATTTCCCGCTCGTTCGGTGAAAAGAACGAAGAAAATATTTCTAAAGCAATTCACACTGACCTTGCAATCGGTATAACCTCAGGTGTGATTTTAACCGTTGTGGGTGTTTTGTTCACACCTACTTTTTTGCGTTGGATGCACACAGACCCCGAGGTTCTTCCCAAAGCGGTTGAATATTTCCGCTTTTTCTTTGCAGGCTCATTGTCGATGGTAATGTATAACGTTTGCAGAGGTATTATGATGGCGGTGGGTGACAGTAAAAGGCCGCTTTATTACCTGATTTTCTCATCAATCCTTAACGTTGTTCTTGACACGCTTTTTGTTGCGGTTTTTCGGTTCGGCGTTTGGTCAGCGGCGGTGGCAACGGTGATTTCGCAAACTGCCAGCGTTGTTCTCTGCTTTGCACATCTACTTAAAAAAGGAAATTTGGTAACGGTTACTCCACGCAAAATTCGGTTTCATAAAGATATGCTCGCACAAATTATCCGTTACGGGCTCCCCTCGGGCGTGCAAAACTCCGTTATCGGTTTTGCAAACGTAATAGTTCAAACACAAATAAATTCATTCGGCATGGTTGCAACAGCCGCTTATGGCTCCCATGCCAAAATTGAAGGTTTTGTGTTCCTGCCCATAATGAGTCTTAATATGGCAATTACAACATTTATCGGTCAAAATCTCGGTGCGAAACAGCACGGCAGAGCAAAAAAAGCGGCAAGGTTCGGAATTTTGTCTGCAATGGTGCTTGCGGAGATTATCGGTATTTGTCAGTACCGTTTTGCCGCCGATTTAATCTCCATGTTTGACTCCTCACCTGAGGTTATTGCCCTCGGTGTTATGCAGGCGCACACGGTAACTGTTTTTTATTTTTTGCTGGCATTTTCACACTCGGTTGCGGCGGTCTGCAGAGGAGCAGGCAAAGCGTTTGTTCCAATGGCAATAATGCTTTCGGTGTGGTGTGTTTTAAGAATTTCTTACATTATTACCGTAATGCATTTCTTGCATGACATTCACTTAATTTATTGGGCATATCCGCTCACGTGGTTTATCAGCTCCGTTGTTTATCTGATTTATTACTTAAAGTCAGATTGGGTGCACGGGTTTGACAGTGAAAAGAAAAAATCAGCATAAAAGAGGCATAAGATGGGTTACAGAGTTTACCTTAAAAAGAATGAAGAAAAAAGAATAGCGGCAGGTCATTCATGGGTTTACGCTAACGAGGTTGAGCGTATTGAGGGTGAGGGCAAAAACGGCGATTTAGCCTGCGTTTACGACTGTAAAGGGAACTTTATCGGCAAGGGCTTTATTAACCATATTTCAAAAATTTTAGTTCGCATTTTCATAAGAAACAAAGATGAAAAAGTAACAAAAGAACTTTTTAAGGAACGAATTAAAACAGCCGTTGAATACCGTGAAAAGCTCGGGTATTCAAACTGCTTCAGGGCAGTATTCGGTGAGGCAGATAATCTCCCTGCTGTAATAATAGACAAATACGCAGACGTTTTTTCTATTCAAATTTTGTCTCTTGGTATGGACAAGCACAAACAGGACATAATAGATGCGTTGAAAGAACTTTACAGTCCCCGCGGAATTTATGAACGAAGCGATGTGGAAGTCCGTAAAAAAGAGGGTTTACCCATTTTTAAGGGCAAAATATACGGCGATTTCGACCCGAAAGTAGTTATAGAAGAAAACGGACTTAAAATGATTGCCGACCTTGAGAACGGTCAAAAAACAGGATATTTTCTTGACCAAAAAGAGAACAGGCTCGCACTTCGCAGATATTCAAAAGATGCAAGAGTGCTTGACTGCTTCTGTAATGTGGGCGGATTTTCTCTTAATGCTGCGGCGGCAGGGGCAAAAGAGGTTATCTCGCTTGATATTTCAGAAAAAGCCCTTGCGGATGTAAGAGAAAATGCCAAACTTAACGGTCTTGAAAATGTAGTCAGAACAGAGTGCGGAGACGTGTTTGAAAAACTTCGGGAATATAAAGCTAACGGTGAAAAATTTGACACCGTGGTCTTAGACCCTCCCGCATTTTGCAAGAGTGCAAATGACGTTAAAAATGCTTACAGGGGTTATAAGGACATAAACATTTTAGGACTTAAACTCGTTAAAAAAGGCGGGTTTTTAGTTACTGCCTCTTGCTCACATTATATGACTGCAACGCTTTTTGAAAAAATGCTTAAAGAGGCATCGCGCGAGAGCGGAAGAACGGTTCGTGTTGTGGAGATTAAGTCACAGTCCCCTGACCACCCGGCACTTTTGGCTGCGGACGAAACAACTTACCTTAAATTTTACGTTTTGCACGTTCAGTAGGAGAAAAAGATGTATAAATACGAAACTGCTCTTGAGGTTCCCGAAAAGATTTTGGGTATTGGGGACATTATGAAATTTGTAAGAGAGGGTAATTACAAATTTTCGCCTTACTCTGCAAAGCAAAACGGTGAAAAAATGATTTTAACTCCGAGAAAAACAGAATATGACAAATAACAAAAGCCGACTTCTGCCGGCTTTTTCTGCTATTTGTTGATTTCGGGCTTGTCGGTTCGCATCATAATGCAGTCCATACTGACATTGTAAAAATCTGCTAATTGCATAAGCGTTTCAGCGGGTTAACATCTTGTGAAGCGGCGCTTCAGTTTTTAATAATACTTAATTCTCTGCATCTGAAGAACGGGAACGGAATTTTTGTTTCGTTCCACGCAGTGCCGTCATTGCTCATTATTTTCTTTGCAACATTACTTCCTTTAATTCAAAATGCTGATTGCAAAGGTTAAATACCCTGCGAATGTTACCCAAATAAGATAGGGAATTTGTAAATATGATGAGAGCTTGTTAACTTTGTAAAATGAAGCAATCATATAAAGAATGACACACCATAAGAGAAGCAGCCATAAAAACGCAAAGGTGAATGCTCTGAAATTAAAGAATATTATGCTCCAGAAAAAATTGATTACCAAACTCACAGCGTATATCAAAAGCCCTTTTTCCGCTTCCGATTTCTTAAAGACCCTGTGTTCAAAAACAATCGCACTGCTGATTCCCATAAGAATGTAAAGCACAGTCCATACTATGGGGAAAAGAACGGCGGGAGGTGAGAGCGGAGGCTTTTTTACCTCGTCAAAAAGGCTCATATTTTTCATTGTAAACGGTGCGGAAAGTCCCCCGACGGACAGGGAAATTATCACCGATATAATAAGCGATTTATATTTCTTCCACATACCCTTCACCTCAAAAATAATATATGTATTTTGCACCGATTTAATACCTCTGTTGAAAATTGCTTTTTTGAGGTGTATAATAAAAAAGTTAGGGGGTTTTCTTATGAAAACAGTTTACAGAAATTTCATTTTACTTGACGGAACAGAGAATATGACTCCCGTTAAGAATAAAGTCCTTGTAACCGAGAACGGAATAATTTCAGATATTACCGACAAATACGACGTCGGCAAAAATGAAAATGTAATTGACTTAGGCGGCAGGTATTTAATGCCCGGACTTATTAACCTTCATGTGCATTTGCCCGCAGGCGGTAAGCCCTCAACAACCGGGGGAAATACAAAACTGCTTGTAAAAATAGTTACCTCTTCTGCCGTTACAAGAAAAATCGGCGTAGCAATGTGTAAAAACTACGCTATGCAGGAGCTTCTTTCGGGTGTTACTACCGTTCGCACCGTTGGTGGAGTAGGAAATTTTGACACACAGCTGCGTGATATGATAAACTCCGGCAAAACCGACGGACCGAGAATATTAGCGTCAAACAATGCAATCGGTCCCAAAGACGGACACATGGTAGGCAGTGTTGCAGTTGAAGCAAACACTCCCGAAGAATGTATAGAACAGGTTCAAAAACTTGCCGAACAAAAAGTCGATTTAGTTAAAATTATGATAACCGGCGGAGTTCTTGACGCAACAGTAATGGGAGAACCCGGCGTTCTTAAAATGGCTCCCGAGCTTGTGCGTGCTGCCTGTGACGAGGCACATAAACTGGGCTTTAAGGTTGCGGCACACGTTGAAAGTGCAGAGGGCGTTCGTGTGGCTGCCGAAAACGGAGTTGACACAGTTGAGCACGGCGCACCGCTTGATGAAAACACAATACAATGCCTTAAAAATAACGGTTCAGCATATATTTGCACAATTTCACCTGCACTTCCCCTTGCAAAGTTCAGCCGTGATGTAACTGAGGTTTCCGAAATGGTACAGTTTAACTCAAACGTTGTGTTTGAAGGAATTATTGAGGGCACAAAAAACGCTTTGGAAAATGATATTCCCGTAGGGCTCGGAACTGACACGGGCTGTCCGTTCGTAACTCATTACAATATGTGGCGAGAGCTTACATATTTCCAAAAATATGTAGGCGTTACTCCGGAGTTTGCCCTTTACACAGCAACACTTAAAAATGCACAGATTGCAGGAATTGCAGATATTACAGGCAGCATTGAAGTAGGAAAATCTGCGGATATTTTAGTAACCGACACAAACCCCTTAGAAAATTTTGAAACAATTAAGCAGCCCTACTGTGTTATTATGGCGGGTAAAAGATTTCAAAACCCGAAAATTAAAAAGAATGAATTCGGCGAAAAACTTCTTGATGAGGCAATGCCCGAATAACCGATTAGTCAAAATAAAAAGGCAGTTCATTGTGAACTGCCTTAAATTTTTATAAATGCTTTGATAGGAATTCCTTAACCTTTGCTTGGTATTTTTCAGGCTCTTCAAAGAAAGACTGTGCATGAATTGCTTTCTCAACAATTAGCAAATCTTTATCGGTGGGGCAAACATCGTAAAGTTCATAAACCATTTTTGTGGGGACAAAATCGTCTGCACCGCCGTGAATAAAGAGCATGGGTACCTTTGCTTTTTTTACTGCGGAAATGGCATCTGCCATTGTGAAAGTGTATTTGGCGGTGTGTAAATTTATACAGTTCACAAGCGAAAGAAACGGTTCTGCAGAAATACCCAAATAGTGCTGAAAACAGTATCTGATTTCGTCGTCAGCCGTTGTGTAAGCACAGTCGGAAATAATGCATTTAACGTTTTCAGGGAGCTCATCACTTCCGCTCATCATACAAACGGTAGCACCGCCCATTGAAATGCCGGCAACTACAAATTCAATATCACTGCCGAACATATCGTTATAAAATCGGAGCCACTGCAAACAGTCCCGAGACTCAAAAAATCCAAAGCCTATGTAATCTCCCTCACTCTTGCCCGAGGCACGCTGGTCAACAAGAATTACATTGTAACCCAGCGAGTGATAAAACTGTGCCTGAGCGCCGAAGTCGCCGTATTTTGTGCCTCTGTAACCGTGAGCACAAAGAACAAAAACCTTGCTGCCCGTTTTTGACGGAATTAGATAACTTACAAGTTTTTTACCGTCTTTTGCGGTCATCTCGTATTCTTTAGCCTTTTGAGATTTACACCAGTTGTCATACTCAACCCATTTTGTGTGAGAGTATTCGTTGCCGTGGTCAACATTTTCGTCAGGCGGGGGCGAAATAAGCGAAAAAACCTTATTAAGCACAAAGGGATTACGACTTAATGACTCGTGCGAAAGCAGAAAACCGAGCCCCACGGTACTGATAGATAAGCCGCTTAAAAAAGCGATACCCGCTTTAGTTTTTCTGTTCATATTTTCCCCTCCGATATAGAATGTGTTTTAATTTTACTATTTTTTTGTACCAAAATCAAGATAATATTGCTCTTTTTGTTGACAAAATGACACATTTTGGGTATAATTATTCAAGCTTGTGTCAATTTGGCACAATGTGCGGAGTGAAATTATGAGATACAGTGTGTTTTATCACGATGTTAAAACTGAATATGACTGTTTTATTACAGCGGGGATTGAAGTAACAGATGATAACGGAAAAACAATTCATAAGCTTTATGATGTGTCAACAGACTTTGAGCCTTTGAAAGAACTTGTAAAGAGATTAAATTGTGAAAAAGTTGAATATGAACATTTGGAAAGCATAATTGAAGATTACTACTTGGAGCATTATTAGAAATTGCAGTTCGGTATGGACTTTTTTCGATAAATTGTGTAAAATAACCTTATAGTATGTGAGGTGTAGTTACAATGAAAAAAGTTTATAAATTCATACTTTGCATTTTAACTGTTTTTGCTGTTATTCTCTCGTGCTTGGCACTTCCCGTTTTCGGATCAGGTGACTATAATGTCAGCACAATGCACACGGGTGTTGACAGTAACAGTTTTAAGAACAGTGCAGAATATTTTGTCGGAGAAAACGAAAAAAGTAAATACTATGTAACAAAAGATGAACTTCAAAAGCTTTTAGAGGGCGAAAGTGAGGATACGCAAACCCTTATCTTGTCCCAGACTCTTTCTCCGTTTTCAGGATCTTGTTACGGAATTTCCGCCGCTATGGCGCTTTCTTATGTCGGCAAGGTTGACTTACCTGCTGAGAATTTCTATTCATCAGATATTACTCAATCAAAATCACTTCGCAACAGAATTAACTACTACCAGCTTTCACAGTATTGCGAAAACAAAACTGCCGTAAAAACAAACGTGGTAACAAACGGCAAAACGGCAGAAGACCCATTGAAACAAATTGCGGAATACGCAAAAATCGGCACTCCGTTCTTAGTGGGCTTCAGAACGGCAAATTTTGTCCATGAGGTTGTGGGATGCGGCTATGAACACGCAGAGGACGGCTCTCACAGAATCAGAATTATTGACCCTGAAAAAACGGAAGGGTTTATGTATCTTACAATTTCAAAAGATTATGAGTCATGGGCGTTTGAAGATTCGCCTTATAGCTATGACGACATTATAGACCTTGATTTTATTACACTTGATGCGTTTTCAAGACTTGATTTAGCAGGGGAAAAAGGGGCGGTTTATTCATCAGTCAGCAGTTCCGCTTTGTTTGATACAGTTTGCACGGACTTTAATTCAAGCTTTACCCTTACTAATGCCAAAGGTGAAAATCTTACGGTGGAAAACGGTAATATTTCAGGCGATATGGACTATACGGTTGAAAAATACATTGCTTGCGCAGGAGAGGAGCTTAACACAAAAATCGTGCTTACCGTTGACGATTCCGACGAGTACAGCGTTCAAAACAACGCAGAGAGAATTGATATTACGGTTGTTGGTGACAAAGGGCTTTTCTTCAGTGTGCAAGGCAAAAATATTGAAAATATAAAAGCTACAGAAGGTTCCTTTACTTTGGAGGGTGAGAATATGGAGTATTCCGCAAACTCACTTTCAACGGAAAAGAATGTTCAGATGATGAACATTACAGGCGCCGACCCTGACAAAATAACGTTTGAAACGCGTGACGGTGTAACGGTTACCGACTCTCAAAACGGTAGGGTGCACGTCTCGCTTGTGTCAAAGGGGAAAATCAGTGAGGGTGACTGTATGCTTGCCGAAGGCCACGTAAAAATTGTGTATTCGGATATAGTTAAAAGTAATAAAGTAAATGACAGTGGCTCACAACTTGTAAAAATGCTGATTTTAATGTTTATTGCAGTTGTCTTTGCGGTGACTCTTGTTTACACTTACAGAAAATATAAGAATAAACCCAATAACAAAACAAAGGATGAACAGAAAAATGGGTAAAATAAGATTTTTGATTGCGGTAATAATAGGTAAAATTGTTTACATCATCGGAAAGCCTTTCGGCAGGTCAACAAATTTACCGGGCATTATTATGCTTAAAATTTGTCCTGATGCACTTTCAAGGTTTAAGATGCCTCAAAAAACCGTCTGCGTTACGGGAACAAACGGAAAAACAGGCACTTCAAACTTGCTTACTCACATAATAAGAAACAGCGGAAAATCGGTTATCAACAATTCAAAAGGCTCAAATATGGCAACGGGACTTGTTTCAGCTCTTGTAACCGACTCAACACTTTCGGGTAAAATAAAGTCCGACGTTGCAGTTATGGAGGTGGACGAGCGTTCTTCACAGTTTATTTACACACGCTTTACTCCCGATATTATCCTTTGTACAAACCTTTTCCGCGACTCAATAATGAGAAACGGTCACAGCGAATTTATTTTTGATAAGATAAATGATTACCTTTCTGCCGATACAACGCTTGTCCTTAACGGAAATGACGGAATTTCAGGCCTTTTGGGAGAAAATATTTGTAAGCGTGTTTTCTTCTCCGTTGATAAAACAGAAAGAAGCACTGATGAATGTAAAGATACCGTTTGTGACCTTTTGGCATGCCCGAAATGTCATCGTAAGCTTACTTACGAATATTATCACTATAACCATATCGGCGTGCCCAAATGTGAGAATTGCGGTTTTCAAATGCCTGAAAGCGACTTTGTGGCAACAGATGTAGATTTTGAAAACGGTACATTCAAGGTAGTGGGTAAAAACGGTGAAAACCTGGCTTTATCTTACCAAAAAGGCAATTTCTTCAATGTGTTCAACATTACGGGAGCGGTTGCGGTTTGCAGACTTTTAGAAATTGACACGGAAACAATCGAAAACAGCGTTGAGGATATTTCGTCGAAAACAGGACGTTTTGATGATGCACGTTTCGGCGGTGTTGAAGTAGTTTCAATGCTTTCCAAAAACCAAAACCCCATTTCCTGCTCTCAGTCTCTTAAATACCTTGACAGTACCGACGGCGAAAAAGACGTTGTGCTTTTAATTACCGATTCAAACGATTCCGTTCACGGCCATGAAGACATTTCTTGGCTTTACGACACCGACTTTTCGCCCCTTAAAAATAATAACATTAAAAATATTTTTATTGGCGGAACAAGATGCTATGACTTAGCCGCATGCCTTGAGATAAAGGGCTTTGGCACAGAAAAGCTCAAGCTGTTTACAGATTATTCCGATCTTGCAAACGAGCTTGTGAGGGAATCGGATAAAGACAGAAAAGTTGTTGTCTATTTTGAACTTTACGCTACGAAAGTTGTTAAAATGATTAAAGACAAAATGTCAATAAAAGGGGGAGAAGGAGAATGAAAAAAATTGTAATCGAGCTTCTTTACCCGGAGTTTAACAATCTTTTCGGTGACAGAGGGAATGCGGAATACTTAAAGTCAAGGCTTGAAAAAGCAGGCTATGAAACCGAGATTATTGAAACAAACCTTTATGAAGAACCAAATTTTGTAAACGGTGAAACAGACATTTTGCTTATAGGTCCTTCAACCGAAAAATCACAACTCCTTGAAATCGAAGAACTGAAAAAATACACCGACGCAATAAAAAACAGAATTGAAAACGGCAAGGTAACACTTGCAACGGGTAACGCCTTTGAACTTTTCGGATCTTACATTGAAAACCCAAACGGCGAAAGGACGGAGTGTCTTTGTCTGTTTCCGTATTATGCCAAACAGTTTTCACGGCTTCGTTTTAATGACTGTGCGGTGGGCAATTTTGACGGAATGAAAATTACCGGCTTCAAAAATCTGTTAAGCCATGCTTACGGTGAAAATCCGTATCCGTTCCTTACAATGGAAAAAGGAATAGGTATGAATAAAGACGAAAAAATTGAGGGTGTTCACAAAAATTGCTTCTTTGCAACTTACCACACAGGCCCTCTTCTTCCCCTCAACCCCGACTTCACAACTTATCTTATTAAGCTTTGTGACAGCGAGTTTGCAGGCGAACCCGGAACATACGAAAAAACGGCTTATGAAATGAGAATAAAAGAGCTTCTCGGGTGAAATACCGAAACTTTGGCGGACGTACTCTGTATGTCCGCTGTTTTTGTAAAAATATTGCTTCAAAATCACAATATGCTGTGAAATTCTCTTGCATTATAACACTTGTTTTGATATAATAAGATGTTAAATAATATCAAAATTTTGCCCTTTCGGAGAAACTTATGGAAAGAGAAAAAAACACAGATAAATTTCAGGAAGAAAGACAGAAAGATTTAATCATAGGCAGAAATGCCGTTACGGAGCTTTTGAAGTCCGGCAGAGAAATTGACACACTCTTTGTTGCCCGAGGGGAAAAAGGCGGAACAGTCGGTAGAATTATTGCCGAGTGCAAAGAAAAGGGCACTGTTGTAAAGGATGTTGACCGTAAAAAGCTTGACTTTATGTGCGGCCATTCAAACCACCAAGGCGTAGCGGCCACCTGTGCCGCACACGACTATTCAACTGTTGAAGAAATTTTAGCGGTTGCCGAGGAACGAGGCGAAGCACCGTTTATTGTTGCTTGTGACGGTGTTGAAGACCCGCACAATTTGGGCGCAATTATTCGTACTGCCGAGGCTACGGGAGTTCACGGTATAATCATTCCTAAAAGGCGCAGTGCGTCACTTAATTACACAGTTGGCAAAACAAGTGCAGGTGCACTTGAATATATGAAGGTTGCACGTGTTCCCAATCTTGCCGCCGCACTTGAAGACTTAAAGAAAAAAGGTATTTGGATTTACGGCGCGGATATGGACGGAGAAGACGCGAGGAGTATTGACACCTCGGGTGCGGCAGTTCTTGTAATCGGATCGGAGGGTGACGGCATCAGCCGAATTGTCCGTGAAAAGTGCGATTTTATTATTTCGCTTAAAATGAAGGGGCAAATCAATTCGCTTAATGCTTCCGTCGCAGGCGGAGTGCTTATGTACGAATTTGCATACAGAAGATAACAATGCGCAAATAAATTTTCGGGGGGAATTTTATTATGGCAGACAGAATACCTGATTCACTTATTGACGATATTCTTGAATCAACTAAAAAATATTCGTCAGATGTTGAATTATCATCAATGGACGATATTGACACAATTTTGCTCTCTTTGGGTATTGACGGCTCTAATGAGAAAAAGGAAGAGTCGGAAAAGGACTTCAAATCGAAAATTGTAACTGATTCGAAAAAAAATAATGTAGAAATTGAATCACAGTTTGCTGAAACGGCTCAGAAAATTGAAGAGCCTGTTTTAGACACAGAAGAACAAAAGTCAAGCTTTTTAGATCTCATAAAAAACTCCAACAAATTTTCCGAAGATTCAGACGGTGCGTCGGATGAATCTGAAAACATTCCGTCAGACGATGAAAATGAGTCTGAAAACGTAACCGTTTATTCCCGTACCGACGGGCAAATGGAACTTCAGGTTGACGGTGAGGAAATAAGCACCGAGGAAGAAGCAATCGAGCAAGAGCCTGAACCGGAGAAAACAGTTCCGTCTGTCAGCGGTCAAATCTCCATTGAGAAAACAAGAATGTTCAATGAGGTTAAAATTCACGGCGAATATAACCCGAACATTTCGCATAATCTTGGAAACAAGGTTACAAGAACAACAACAGGCGAGGGTGAGGCGCTTTCAACTCCTGTTATGGGCGAAGAAAAGTATCGCCGTCAATTTATGAACAAGCCTGTTCAAAACCTTGAAAAGACTCAGGAGCACAAAGCACTTATTTCGTCACTCCCCGCAAAAACCATGGAAACCCCCGGCATTATTGTCAAGAAAAATAAAGATTTATCTGTAAACACAGATGGCTTTGAGCCTATTCCTACTAT
This sequence comes from uncultured Clostridia bacterium, assembly GCA_945971755.1. Taxonomy (GTDB): domain Bacteria; phylum Bacillota; class Clostridia; order Oscillospirales; family Acutalibacteraceae; genus Fimenecus. The sequence continues at coordinate 16,648 of CAMFPJ010000001.1, read as the reverse complement.
TGTCCCCGCAGAGTATGAAATTCAAGGTGAAATTCATTCACATTCTGACGACATTCCAGACGGTCAGATTATGCTTGAAGGCTTTGGCGATGAAGAAATATTTGAAAAAACAACAGAAGAAGAGGCTGAGGCAAAACTTTTGGAAGCACGCAAAGAAGCGGTTAAAGAGTTTGTTGACAAAGGTCTTCTTTTTAAGCAGGAGGTTGACACTCCCGAACAGGATATCGAGGAGAGTACCGAATCGCGTAAAAAGAGATATGCCCGTAAGAGTGTACGAATTGCACGGGAATTTTTCGGCCCGAAAGATGCTTCCGCAGTTATTGATGAGTTTTACAGCGAAAAGCGAAAAATTACTGTTCGCCTTGTATTACTTTCCGTTATTTGCGGAATTATGACCGTTCTTTCGGCAGTGAGCAGCATCGGCAACGGCAATTTTGATATGTTCGGCGGCGAAGAAGTGATTTATGTAATTATCGAACTTGCACTTCTTTTAATTTGCTGTTTAATAAACGTAAAATGCTTTAAGCAGGTTTTAGGAAACATAAGTAATCTTAAAACTGACTTAAATCTTGTTGTGGTAGTTTCTGCACTGGCAGGAATTTTACAGGCGGCAATTTCTTTCGGATTTACCGACACGGTTGAATCGGGAGTTCACCTTTTTACCGCTGCCGCAGTAATTCCAATGATTTTCAAAGCCGCAGGCGAGCTGATTGAGTGCCGTAATGACCTTGAAAACTTCTATGTTATTGAAGAGAATAAAGACGGTTACTACACCGTGGAAAACATTGAAGATGAGGACGTAGCGGCTGAGGTTGCGCGCGGACTTATGTTCGGTGAGCCTGAAATTAAATATTCTGCAAAAACAAATTTCCCTGCACGTTTTGTTGAAATTTCACGTGAGGCGGACGTCACACCGTCAATAATCAAATATTCTCTTTACGGTGTTTTGGCTGTTTCTTTCGCAGTAGGAATTATTACAGGCGTTCTGGAAAAAAATATATTGTTCGGAGTAACCTCCTTTGCAGGCGCTCTTTTGATGGGCGTTCCTGCGGCAGCAGGAATTATTTCCTCCTCAAGCCTTTCACATGCAAATAAAAAATTGCGTCGGAACGGCACAATTATTAACGGTTACACAGCTGTGGAAAATGCAATTAACTCAAACGGAATTGTAATTGACTCGGCAGATGCATTTAAGAGCGGCGGATGTAATATTGAGGGTATTAAGCTGTACCATAAAATGCGTATTGACGAAGCACTTCTTTACACTGCTTCGGTTGTAATTGCCTCCGGCGGTGTCCTTTCGGAAATTTTTGAAGGAGTAATAATAGGCAAAAATGAACTTTTACTTCCCGTTGAAACTCTTGCTTATGAGGAAAAACTGGGTTGCTCCTGCTGGATTCACAATCACAGAGTTCTTGTGGGTAACAAGGAACTCTTGAAACACCATAACGTTGAGCTTCCTGATGACGGGCTTGAAGAAAAATTCAAAGAGGCAGGCAAAAAAACTCTCTACCTTGCAATTGAGGGAAAAATTGCCGCAATGTTTATTGTTGTTTATAAAGCGGATGAAATGACGGCATCGCTCATTCGCGCACTTGAAAAGGATGGCGTATCAATTCTTTTCCGCACGTCAGACGCTAACATTACAGAAAGCTTTCTTGAAAGGGAATTCAAACTTCCGAAAAATGTTGTCAAAATCATCAACCCCATTGCGGGAGAAATGTTTGCAAAGGTAAAAAATGCCGAAAAAGAGCGAAGCGACGCTTATATTGTTCACGACGGCAGCGTTGTATCGATGCTTAAGGCGCTTCATCTTTCTTTCAGAGTCAGTCAGTTTGTAAATGTTTCAAGAACGGTTCAGGCAGTTGCCGCCGTAATCGGAGTTTTGATTGTCGCACTTTTAAGTTTTATGTCGGGACTGTCACAGGTTGCCGTTTGGCAGATTATTATGTATCAGATTGTTTGGGGTGTTGTTCTTTATCTGCTTCCCGCAATTAAAAAGCATAACAAAAGGGTGAAATAAATGGAATTTTTCAATTGGATAAAAGATGCGGCTTTGTGGCTTTGGTCCATTGACCCTATTCATGAAATTCTTGACGCATTTTTTAAGATTATGCTTGCCGCAATTCTAAGCGGTGTAATCGGTTATGAGCGTGAGCATTCTCACCGACCCGCAGGCTTCAGAACACATATTTTGGTAGCTGTCGGCTCTGCACTTGTAATGCTTACCGCAGTACATATGAATGCGACTGAAAACGTAACTCTTGATATTTCACGAATGAGTGCCGCCGTTATTACAGGTATCGGTTTCCTCGGTGCAGGAACAATTTTGCGTGAGGGCTTTTCGGTCAAAGGTCTTACAACAGCGGCTTCACTTTGGGCAGTTGCCTGTATCGGTACTGCTGTGGGCGGAGGATATGAAACAGGTGCCCTTGTTGCAACGGTTGTAATCTATTTTACGCTCAATTCTCTTAAACATTTCGTAATCAACGGTTCTGTCGGCAAAACCATTTATGTTGAGGTTGAGAGCATTGAAGAGGTGCTTCCCGCTGTTACTTCACTCATTAAAGATAAGTATGATGCTCCGATTCATTCAGCGGAAATAGTATATACAACGAGCGCAGATAAAAAATATAAGCACAATAAAAATAATTCTGTCATTAAAATTTTGGCATTTCCGAAAAACGTTAAGGTGCTCAAAGAAATTATTTCCGCTCTTAAAGAACTTGAGGGCATAGAGGATGTCTATGTTGACTGATATTAACCTTTTAGACGAAGAGCATATTGAAGATTTGGGCGAAAACACATATTTAATCGTCTCTAAGTCTCATACGTTCGGTACGGACGCCTTGCTTCTTAATGATTTTGCAAACGTTAAACAGAAAGATAAAGCGCTTGACCTTGGAACAGGCTGCGGAATTATTCCTTTTTTGTGGTTAAGGGACAAAAAAGCCCAATCTAAAAGATGTGCCGTTGAAATTCAGAAAAACGCCTGTGACCAATTTTGCCGTTCAAAATTGCTTAATAAAGACGAAACACTTGAACTTTTTCAAGGTGACTTAAAAGACGGTTCTCTTTTGCCCTACCGTGAGTATTTTGACGTTGTAACAATGAATCCACCGTATAAAATCGGTGGCGCAGGCATTAAAAATGAGGACGAGTGTGCAAGAATTGCACGTCATGAAATTGCTTGTAATATTGATGATATAACAAAGTGCGCCGCAAGAGTTTTAAGGTTCGGCGGTAAGCTTTGCATTTGTCACCGCCCCGAAAGGACTCTTGACGCAATGGAGTCAATGAGAAAAAACGGCATTGAGCCCAAAATAATCCGGTTTGTTCAAAAAACGGGCGAGACTGCTCCGTGGCTTGTGCTGATAAACGGTCGAAAGGGCAGTGTACCGGGTCTTAAAGTGGAAAAACCGTTGATTATGCAAAACGCAGACAAAACTCCCACAGAAGAGATTTTACAGATAACCGAAAAATATCGAAAGGCTTGAACTTTATGGCAGGAAAGCTTTATGTTGTGGGCACTCCAATAGGCAATTTGTCGGACATTTCCGAAAGAGGAAAAAAAACACTTGAAAGTGTTGATTTTATTGCCGCGGAGGACACTCGTGTTACAGCAAAACTTCTTAATCATTTTGACATAAAAAAACCGCTTATAAGTTACTACGAACACAACAAGCGGGAAAAGGGCACGGTGATTACAGACCGCATTTTGGCGGGGGAAACCTGTGCAATAGTTACCGACGCAGGAATGCCATGTATTTCGGACCCGGGCGAAGACCTTATTCGTGACTGCCACGAAATCGGAATTGAGGTTGAGTCAGTCCCCGGACCTACTGCCTTTGCAACGGCGCTTGCTATCAGCGGAATGGAAACGGGCAGATTTACTTTTGAGGGCTTTTTAAGTGTAAACAAGCAAAGCCGAAAAGTGCATTTAGATGAGCTTAAGGGTGAAAAGCGAACAATGATTTTTTACGAAGCTCCGCACAAGCTTCGCAACACGCTTAAAGATTTATATAGCTTTTTCGGAGACCGTGAAATAGCAATAGTTAAAGAACTGACGAAAATTCACGAAACCGTTATGAGAACCACTCTTAAAGCTGCTAATGAATATTTTGAAACCGAAAACCCAAAGGGTGAATATGTTTTAATTATTGCGGGCGACAAAGAAACAAAAAAACAACCTCTGACTTTTGAAGAGGCTGTTTTAAGTGCAAAAGAACTTGCGGATAAAGGAATGAGCGTTAACGAGGCGGCAAAAACCGTTGCTGCGGAAACGGGCTTTAAGAAAAGCGATATTTACAAATCACTTCTCTGACTTTTTGAAGGCTTTTGCGTATTGACGTTCAATCACGGCAACGGCTTCCTTTGAAACCGTGTCAACACAAACGGGCAAGCGTTCATTTTTTCTTGACTTTTGCGGTTCCTTCGGTGCCATTGTTTCAAGAATAGAGTCAATGGTGCCTGAGGATAAAAACGAACCCATTGCTATTGAGGCGCTCTCGTTCTGGGGCATAATTCCAAGGGAAACCGCACGAAGATATAACTTGTAAACAGTTAAAACGTAAATTGCACGGCATCTGTCACCGTAGGCGTTGCCGACAGCACCCATCCGCTCAAAAATAGTGGCGGCGGCGCGCAAAATAGTGTTCATTTTAAGTTCGGAGTCCTGGGGAATGTCCGTAAGGTCAAAACCTGAATCGGGTGAAATTCGTGTTTCGGAAAGGCCAAGCAAATAGTCTGAGCTAACGTCATAAAAAACCGACGCCTTGCAAAGAAAATCAAGCCCGCACTCACGAATACCCTTTTCATAGTGTGAAAGAAGTGCCTGTGAAATACCGAGTGCTTCAGCGGCTTTCTTTTGGCTTAAATCTTTTTCTTTACGCAAACTTACGAGTCTTTGTGAAACCTTTGTGCTCATTTACTCACAACCTTTATACTTAAAGTAGTATGATTATAAAATAAATTTTACAAATTGTATATAGATTTTATCAATAAAAAACGGGAGAAAATTTATGCAGACGTACCAAATTCATTTTATCAGACATGCTCTGACTAAAGGTAACTTAGAGGGCAGATACATCGGCCACACGGACGAGCCTATTTGCGAAGAAGGTATGAAACAGCTTGAAGCCACCATTAAAGATTTCGGACCGTATCCTGAGGTTGACGCGGTTTTTTCAAGTCCGCTTAAAAGGTGTATTGAAACCGCAAAGAAAATTTACCCCGACAAAGAGCCGATTATTATGGATGATTTAATCGAATACGATTTCGGTGAGTTTGAGGGTAAAACCGCCGAGGAACTTAAGGATGACCCTGATTTTCCCGAGTGGCTTTCGGGCACAAACCCCAATAAAGCGGCCCCGTTCGGTGACAGTCAGGTTAGGTTTAATTTCAGAGTATGTAACTGCTTTGAGAAAATAGTTGACGGAATTTTGCAGTCAGGAGCTAAAAATGTTGCAATTATAACCCACGGCGGTGTTATAATGTCAATAATGCAAGCCTATGCACTTCCCGAAGCACCCATGCACGAGTGGTTAACACCCAATTGCTGCGGTTACACCGTTCGTATTGACCCGTCAATCTGGATGCGCGGAATGAAGGTTGAGGCAATAGCAGAATGTCCTGCACCGCCTGAAATTTTCGAGCACGAGCTATGGGATATTTATGACCCTGAAAAGGACGAATATGATGTTGCCTATTGGGAAAATGATGATAATTTCCCTGAAGGTACTTTTTAAGGAGGATAAACTATGCAAATGACTTTTCGTTGGTTTGGTTCAGAAAAAGACACCGTAACCTTAGAACAAATTAAGCAAATTCCAAATGTAGTCGGAGTTGTTCCCGCACTTCACTACTTACCGGCAGGTGAGGCTTGGGAACTTGAAGACGTTATGAAAATGAAAAAAGAAATTGAAGACGCCGGTCTTACAATGGAATGTATTGAGAGCGTAAATGTTCACGAGGATATTAAAATCGGTCTTCCAAGCAGAGATAAATACATTGAAAATTACAAAACAAGTATCCGTAATCTTGCAAAAGCAGGGGTAAAAGTAATTTGCTACAACTTTATGCCCGTTTTTGATTGGACAAGAACAGACCTCTCGATGAGCATGGGTGACGGCGCAACCTGCCTTTCTTATGACGGTGTGCAAATTGAGGGTAAAAGCCCTGAGGATATGTTCAAAGAGATTGACGACAACTCAAACGGCTACGCAATGCCCGGTTGGGAAACAGAGAGAATGCCTGAAATTAAGGAACTCTTTGAAAAATATAAAAACGTAACGGCAGAGGACCTTTGGAACAACCTTAAATACTTCCTTGAGGAGATTATGCCCGTTTGTGAAGAGTGCGACGTTAAAATGGCTATCCACCCGGATGACCCGCCATGGGACATCTTCGGACTTCCGAGAATTATTAAAGACAGAGACGGACTTAAAAAGCTTCTTGAAATGGTTCCCTCAAAATATAACGGACTTACATTCTGCACAGGCTCACTGGGCGCAAGCAGTAAAAATGATTTGCCCGCTATGATTCGTGAATTCGGTGACAGAATTTACTTTGCACATCTTCGTAATGTTAAGGTTATTGATAACCACTTCAACGAAACAGCACACGAATCAAATACAGGCTCGCTTGATATGTATGAAATTGTGAAAGCACTCCAGGATGTCGGTTTTGACGGCTACATTCGCCCCGACCACGGCAGAATGATTTGGGGTGAGGTTGCACGCCCGGGATACGGACTTTATGACAGAGCTTTAGGCGTTGCTTATATTAACGGACTTTGGGAAGCAGTTAAAAAGAATAAGGAGAGAAAATAATAATGGTACACGAAAATCTTAAAGGCAGAGTAGCCGTTGTAACAGGCGGCGGCGGAGTTCTTTGTGCAGGATTTGCAAAAACTTTGGCACAGCAAGGCGTTAAGGTTGCAGTTCTTGACCTTAACGAAGAGGCTGCAAAAAAAGTAGCAGAAGAAATTAACGCCGAAGGCGGCACTGCAATTGCAGTGGGTTGTAATGTTCTTGAAACAGAGAGTATGCTGAGAGCAAGAGAGATTATCAATAAAGAACTCGGCACTTGTGATATTCTCCTTAACGGAGCAGGCGGCAATAACCCAAAAGGCACAACAACAAAGGAAACACTTGAGAAAATTGACCTTATGGAGAAAGATGAGAACATAAAAACCTTCTTTGACCTTGACCCGCAAGGTATTTCGTTCGTGTTTAACTTAAATTTCCTCGGAACTCTTATTCCCACTCAGGTTTTTGCACGCGACATGGCGAATAAAGAGAACGCTTGCATTGTTATGGTTACTTCAATGAACGCTTACCGTCCCCTAACAAAAATTCCTGCTTATTCAGCGGCAAAAGCGGCAGTTAAAAACTTTACGGAGTTCATGGCAGTTCATTTTGCAGAGGTTGGAATTCGTGTAAACGCTATCGCACCCGGATTTTTCTCAACTAACCAAAATAAAACACTCCTTTGGAATGAGGACGGCACTCCGACTCCCAGAACAGGCAAAATTCTTGCCGCAACTCCAATGAAACGCTTCGGCGAGCCCGAAGAACTTTCAGGCGCACTCTTATTCCTTTGCGATGAAAGCTATTCAGGCTTTATTACCGGCACAAGCATTTGTGTTGACGGCGGCTTCTCCGCTTATTCGGGGGTATAATATGAAAGAACTCTTGCTTGCGGCAGTATTATTTGTTGCCGGAGTTATTCTTGCAATCATTGCAGTTGTAAAATACAATAAAGCAAAAAAAGCAGAGGGCGATGACCTTGAAATTAAACCACATGCAATTCGCTTTGGTGTTGTATTTTTGCTTTTCATAATCGCACAAATTCTTATAATAATTTCTAAACAATAATTTTGGAGGCAAAACAAATGGACCTTAAGTTAAGAGATAAGAATGAATGTACATTTGACATGATTTCACTTGGTGAAATTATGCTGCGCCTTGACCCGGGCGACGGCAGAATTAAAACTGCCCGTTCCTTTAGGGTTTGGGAAGGCGGCGGTGAGTATAATGTTGCGCGCGGACTTCGCCGTTGCTTCGGTCTTAAAACTGCCGCAGTAACTGCCCTTGCAGATAATGAGGTCGGCAGACTTGTTGAAGACCTTATGCTTCAGGGCGGCGTTGACACTTCCCTTATTAAATGGGTAAAATATGACGGTATCGGCAGAAATGTCCGTAACGGTCTTAACTTTACGGAACGCGGATACGGTATCCGCGGCGCAGTAGGCGTATCCGACAGAGGAAATACGGCAATTTCACAGCTTAAAGCGGGAGATATTGACTGGGACTACATTTTCGGTACTCTCGGAGTTCGCTGGCTTCACACAGGCGGAATTTTTGCCGCACTTTCGGAAACAACAAGTGAAGTGGTAATTGAAGCTGTTAAGGCGGCTAAAAAATACGGCACAATCGTTTCCTATGACCTTAACTACCGTCCGTCACTTTGGAACGACATCGGCGGAAAGGCAAAAGCACAAGAGGTTAACAGGGAAATCGCAAAATATATAGACGTTATGATTGGTAACGAAGAAGATTTCACAGCCTGCCTCGGCTTTGAAATTGAGGGTAATGACGCAAATCTTAAATCACTCAATATAGAAGGCTATTATAAAATGCTCGGTGAGGTTTGCAAAGCATATCCTAACTTTAAGGTTATTGCAACTACTCTTCGTACCGTTAAAACCGCAACAGTTAATGACTGGTCGGCAATTTGCTATGCTGACGGAAAAGTATATAACGGACTTTCACTTCCCTCTCTTGAAATTTATGACCGTGTCGGCGGCGGTGACTCATTTGCCTCCGGTCTTGTTTACGGACTTATCACAACGGGCGACCCGCAAACGGCAGTTAATTACGGCGTGGCACACGGTGCCCTCGCTATGACAACTCCCGGTGACACGTCAATGGCATCACTTAAAGAGGTTGAGAAAATCGTTTCAGGTGCCGGTGCAAGAGTTGACAGATAAGTTCTTTTTACGCAATACTTCGTACTGCCGTCTCAAAATATTCCCATATTCATCGGAGGAACGTTTTGTATGGCAAAATTTTATCTGTAAAAAATAAAAATGTTTGACGGGGGATTGTTCCTCCGTTATTGAGGAGATGTAAATATGGACAAAGAAAAAATCATTACCAGAATTCAGGATTGCGGTATTGTGGCCGTTGTCCGTGCCGAGTCGGTTGACAAAGCAATCAGAATTACAGACGCTTGCATTGAGGGCGGCGTTGCGGCTATCGAGCTTACTTTTACCGTTCCGCACGCTGACAAGGTCATTGAAGAACTTGCAAAGCGTTATACACCTGAGGAGATTATTCTCGGTGCAGGTACGGTTCTTGACGCAACAACAGCCCGAATTGCTATGCTTTCAGGCGCAGAATACATTGTAAGCCCCGCCCTTGACCTTGACACACTTCACCTTTGCAACCGTTACAGAGTTCCGATGATGCCCGGTATTATGTCTGTTCGTGAGGGACTTCTTGCTATGGAAAACGGCGCAGACATTCTTAAAGTATTCCCTGCCGACCTGTTCGGACCAAAAATTATTAAGGATATTAAGGGCCCGATTCCTTATGCTAAAATGATGCCCACAGGCGGTGTTGACGCTGATAATGTAGGCGAATGGATAAAAGCAGGCGCAGTTGCAGTCGGCGCAGGTTCATCTCTTACCGCAGGCGCAAAAACAGGCGATTATAAAAAGATTACCGAAACAGGTAAACGCTTTGTAGAGAATATTAAGGCTGCCCGTGCGGAACTCGGAATTTCATAATTTCAATCAAATTAAAAGGGTGGGAAACCACTCTTTTTTTATTGCAACAAAAAGTATATTGTGGTACAATAAAAAGACATATCAAGAAGAAAGGCAGCGAATTTATGAAAAAAATATTTTCTGTATTTTTATCCGTAATTATCTTTTTGTCGGTAATGACTGTTTCTGCCTTTTCTCTTGAAACATCCGGCTTTACTTATGAATTGGAAAACGGAAAGGCGGTCATTACGGGATACTTCGGCACTCACACGGCCCTTACCGTTCCAAGCACTTTAGGCGGATACACCGTTTTTGCAATCGGCGAAAATGCTTTCAAAAGTAATATGAGCCTTAATTCAGTGACTGTTTCTGAGGGTATTTGCGAAATTCGTGATTCTGCCTTTGAGGACTGCCAAAACCTGAATGAAATAATATTGCCGACCACTGTTACCCGATTTGGCGAAAATGCGATTTCTAATACTGCTTACTACAATAACAAAGACAACTGGACAATAAAACCTACCGCTTCTTCATCTCCCGATTGGAGTTTTGGTAACGGTCAGGACACATACCCGTGGGAGTTCATTAAGGCAGATGAGCTGGAATACATTTATCTCGGCACGGTGCTTGTTCGTTGCCGTGTTAAAGGCACATATGATCCAAAATTTGACACAACAGTTATTGCAGACGGCGCATTTAGAAACGAAGCGGGCTTAAAGAAAACAACAATTTCCGAAAAAATTGTTACTGTGGGTGCGAGTGCCTTTTCGGGATGTACCTCACTTGATAATGCAGTTATCGGAAACCCTTGGTGCAAAATTTATGAGGATGCGTTTTTGAATACGGCAATTTATAACAATGAGTCAAACTGGAAGGGCGATTTTCTGTGCCTTGGCACCCGTGCGGTAGCCTCAAAAGAGGAGCCTTTTGAACTTACGGTGGGTGACGGAGTAACAAGCATTTCCAACGGGCTGATAGGCACAAAAGATGTCTATATTCCTTCGTCTGTGACGTATATTGATTTAGATGCTTTTAAGGGTAAAAAATCGGTGATTTACGGCTTCTCCGGAACTTATGCAGAGAGCTTTGCTGAGGACAACGGCTTTGCGTTTGTTGATTTAGACAGTGCGGTAATAGGTGATATGGACTTTGACGGTGAATTAACTGCCAATGATTATGCAATTTATTATGCGTCGGTTACCTGTGCACACAGAATGACAAAATACGAACAATTAGTCGGCGATTTAACAATGGACGGTGCAGTTGATGCATTTGACGTAATATACATTGAAATTTTAATCAACGATAAAACCGCCAAAACTAAAGGTGATGCCAACGGAGACGGCGCAATAAACAGAAAAGATTATGATTTTCTTGTAGGTTTCATTCAGCAAAAATACGGAACGGTAGGAGAGAACATTTACTGCCGCTGTGATATAAACGGTGACGGCGCAGTTGATGCCTTTGATGCTATTTATCTTGATTTATATTTGAACGGAAAGGTGAGTTTTTAAGAAGTATTATGAGAGTTTTAGAAAATATTGAGCCTAAAAAAGTGTTTTGGTATTTTGAAGAACTTTGTTCTGTTCCTCACGGCTCGGGGGACACAAAAAGAATAAGCGATTACTGCGTTGAGTTTGCAAAATCTCACGGTTTTGACTTTTCACAGGATGAGCATAACAATGTTGTAATAAGAAAACCTGCTTCAAAAGGTTTTGAGGACAGACCGACTGTTATTTTGCAGGGCCATCTTGATATGGTATGTGAAAAAGACGCAGATGTAGATTTTGACTTTTCGGCAGATGGGCTTAATCTTATGATTGACGGTGATTTTGTTACTGCAAAGGGTACAACTCTCGGTGGGGACGACGGCATAGCCGTTGCAATGGCACTTGCAATTCTTGACGATAAAAACGCAAAGCATCCTGCCCTTGAAGTTTTGTTCACTACAGATGAAGAAACGGGAATGTACGGTGCCGACGGGCTTGACCCGAGTCTTTTAACCGGCAAAATCTTAATCAATGCCGACTCTGAAGATGAGGGCGTCTTAACTGTTGGCTGTGCAGGAGGGGCGAGAGCAGAGATTGCTTTGCCCATAGACTTTACCGAAGAAAAAGAAACGGTAAAAATCACGGTTTCAGGGCTTATCGGCGGTCATTCGGGCGTAGAAATTCATAAAAACAGATACAACGCAAACAAAATCTTGGCTGAGCTTTTATCGGGACTTCCGCATTTCAATTTAGCTGATATTAGGGGCGGAGCAAAGGACAACGTAATTCCCAACAGAAGCGAATGTATCTTATCAACAGACTGTGACCCGCGTCCGATTATTGAAAAATTTATCAAAGAGCATAAAAACGAAAATGACCCGAATCTTAAAATTACGGTAGAAGAAAATAACGGATTTTTACCTGTGTTAAGCGAAGAAAATTCAAGGAATGCAGTAAAGCTTGTTTGTGCGTTTCCTAACGGTGTTCAAAAAATGAGTGAGGAAATACCAAATCTTGTTCAAACTTCACTTAACCTGGGTGTGCTTAAGTTTGAAAACGGCAAACTGACCTGCACTTTCTCTGTTCGTAGTTCCGTAAATAACGAAAAAACAGAACTGCTTGCAGAACTTAAAAGTATTGCCCAAAATTTCGGTGCGGAGTATTCCGACCACGGTCATTACCCTGCCTGGGAATACAGAAAAGAGTCACCTCTTCGTGACACGATGGTAAAAGTATTTGAAAAGCTTTACGGTAAAAAGCCTGTTGTTGATGTTATCCACGCAGGGCTTGAGTGCGGACTTTTCTGTGACAAAATAGAGGGGCTTGATGCTGTTTCCTTTGGTCCCGACATGCAGGATATTCACACCTCACGTGAAAAACTCTCTATTTCCTCAGTGGAGAGAACTTATAGTTACCTTTGTGAAATTCTTAAAGAGATTTAAGGAGAATATAATAATATGAATATCAAAGAAAGATTTTTGAAATACGTTTCATTTGATACTGCGTCTTGTGAAGAAAGTGAAACAGTACCCTCAACCGACAAACAAAAAATTCTCGGCGAATATCTTAAAAACGAGCTTGAACAAATAGGGCTTGAAAACGCAGAAATGGATGAAAAAGGCTATGTTTACGGCTTTCTCCCGAGTAATGACGGCAGAGATGACGCCGTCGGCTTTATTGCACACATGGACACTTCGCCTGCCGTTTCCGGAAAAGATATTCACCCGGAAAGCTTGATTTATAAGGGCGGCGATATTAAACTGTCCAAATGCGGTGAAATTACGGTTGACGCTTTCCCTTTTTTGCAGAATTTTGTAGGGCAGGAGTTAATTGTTACTGACGGAACAACACTTTTGGGCGCTGATGACAAGGCGGGAATTGCAGAAATTTTAACAGCGGTTGAATATTTGGTGAACCACCCTGAAATTAAACATAAAGGCGTTGCCGTTTGTATTACTCCCGACGAGGAAATCGGCAGGGGAGCAGACCATTTCAATTTTGGAAAATTCCCTGCAAAGTATGCTTACACCGTTGACGGCGGTGAAATCGGCGAAATTGAATACGAAAACTTTAATGCCGCCGCCGCTCATTTTACGGTGCACGGAGTTAACATTCACCCGGGCTCTGCGAAAAACAAGATGAAAAATTCTGTGCTTATTGCTGCCGAGCTCATTGATTTGTTCCCCAAAAGCGAAACTCCCGCTCATACGGAAAATTATGAAGGCTTTTACCATGTCTGCGATATTTCGGGTAACGAGACAGAAACAAAAATCAATATGATTATCCGTGACCACAGTATGGCGGAATTTAAGCGCCGAAAAGCTTTTACCGAAAATGCCGTGTCTTATATCAATTACGTTTACGGGGATAACACGGTGGAATTAAGCTTAACTGACAGCTACTACAATATGAAAGCTAAAATTCTGCCTCACATGGAGCTTATCAGCAACGCAAAACAGGCAATGAAAAATGTGGGAGTTGAGCCGAAAATTGTACCTATTCGCGGCGGAACGGACGGCGCAAGACTCTCTTATGAGGGACTTCCCTGCCCAAACCTTTCAACGGGCGGAATGAATTTTCACGGTGTTCACGAATTTGTATCCGTTGACGCAATGGTTAAAATGACCGAGGTGCTTATTGAACTTTCAAAAATGTAAAAACCTTCCTTTAACCGTTTCCGACTATAAAACGAGCCTTTCAATGAAAGATTTTCAAAGGTGTATATTCTTCGCGATAAAGAAACAGTAATTGACGTTGAAATAAGCGAGTTCATTTCACTTAACAGAAACCAAAGAATAAGTTACTTACAAAAAAGCAGGCTTTTGCCTGCTTTTTCAAATCTCTATCCCATTTTCTTTTGCAATAAATTTTACCACGCTGTCGTTATTGTTGGTGCCGATAATTATATCGGCAATTTTTTTAACTTCGTCAACTGCGTTTTCAACCGCAACGCTTCGGTCTGCCGCGTTCAGCATCGGAATATCGTTCAGATTGTCCCCGAAGGCAACGGTTTCATCTGCTCCGACATACTCCTTTATAAATTTCATAGCCCCCGATTTTGAAGCCGTGTCGGAAAAAATCTCCATCAACCAACCGCCTGTGTATTGGTCTGAGTAATATGCCACGTTGACTCCCTCAACATCTTTGAGTTTTTCAAAAACGCGGTCAAGCATTTCTTTCGGCGCAAAAAAATTGAAATAAACGGGGCTTTCGCCCTTCGGCAGGGTTTCAAGGCTTTCAACCTCGTAAAATCTGCCGTCAAGCATTTCTTTTCGCGTGTCAAAAAACCACTGCATAGCCTTAGTGTCAATGCCGGTGCACCTTATTGAGAGCTTTTCGCCGTCAAATGTGAAAATATTTGGGTGAAGTCCTGAATCTTCAAACACCGTAAGCACTCTTTTGTAAGCCTCTTTCTCTATGGCAAAATATTTAATAACATGTTTTTTCGCCATATCGTAAATAAAAACACCGTTCATAAGCACCGTAGGCACGGAAAAGGGAATGCCGCCCAGAAGCATTTTACCCGTAATCATACTTCTTGCCGTCGCAACCGTGAAGAGTATGCCTTTTTTATTAAACTCTTTGAGCTTTTCCGTTTCATATTCTGAAAATGTCTGGTCGGAATGTAAAAGCGTTCCGTCCAAATCGCTTATGTATAAACTCTTCATAATTGCCTCCTCAATGTGTTTTATTCTATAATAAGGCAGTAAAAAAGTCAAACCGTATTGATTTTTAGCTTCAAAAATGCTTTAATATAGATATTTAAGGAGTGATGATATGGACTTCAAAACAGGACCTTTAATGTACTGCCTTGCAGCAGGGGTAATAGTGTTCGTAATAATTCAGTCGGTTTTCTTTATGGTAAAGGCATGGAAACGGGGCAAAGAAATCGGCGTTGAAAAAGACAAAATGAAACAAACCGTAATTTCAAGCGTGCTTTTTACCGTTGCTCCCGCAGTTTCAATTCTCGCAACTGTGTTGGCGCTTGCATCCGCCCTTGGAATTGTTCTACCGTGGATAAGACTTTCGGTTATCGGCAATCTTGCTTATGAAACAGTTGCCGCCGAGAGTGCAGTAGGTGTTTTTGGTTCGTCGCTTGCCAATGAAATCAAAGACCCAACGCAGTTTTCAACTATCGCATGGACAATGACAATCGGTTCATGCTTCCCCCTTGTGCTTTTGCCCATTCTTTGCAAAAAAGTACATAAAGCAACGCAAAAAATTACCGCAAAAAGCGGTTCTTCAAATGCTCTGGGTGATATTTTAGGCGCGGCGGCATTTATAGGAATTATTGCGGCTTTCATTGCCCGTGCCGTTGCAGGCGTGCCCACAGACGCCCCCGCAGCAGGTTTTATGTCTGTTTCGGTGTTGCTTTCCGCAATGATTTTTACGGTTGCTCTTGACCTTTTGTGCAAAAAGAAAAATCTTATAAAGCTTGAACCGTTTGTTTTGCCCATCTCAATGTTCGGGGCTATGGGAATTGCAATTTTACTGAATACCGTTCTGCCCGAGAGCATAACATCATTTACTTGGAGATAAGGAGGGAACAAAATGAAAAAAGAAAGAACATTTACCGACAAAATGCACCTTTGGGGCAGTGTCTGGTCTGTGTCCGCACTGTTAGTGCTTTACTCAGTTCCACTCATTTTCTCAATTAGATACAACGCATTTCCGGAGTTTAACACTCTTTTCAAAGCGCTTTTAACCGTTGTGCCGATTTATTGGGCAACTGCCGTTATTGAGGTTATAACTTACACTCCTATGCTCGGCGCAGGGGGAACTTATCTTTCGTTTTTAACGGGCAACATTACAAACTTAAAACTTCCTTGCGCAATGAACGCAATGGAAAGAGCCAAGGTTAAGGCTAACAGCGAAGAAGGCGAAATTATTTCAACAATAGCAATCGGCGCTTCCGCAATTACCACAACAGTAATTATCGCAATCGGTGTTTTGGCGTTTTCACCCGTGCTTCCGAAAATACTTGCCGAGGGCTCGGTAATTAAACCTGCTTTTGAATATGTAGTTCCTGCTCTTTTCGGGGCCCTCGGTGCTTCTTATTTCGCAAAATATTGGAAAATTTCGATTTTACCTATTGCAGTGGGAATTCTTGCTTATATTTTCTCACCCGGATTACCGGTGGGTACAATGATTTTTGTTACAATCGCAGTGAGTATTTTAGGTGCGTTTTCTATGTATAAACTTAAAATTATCAAATGATATACGGCGGTCTGATGAATAAACTTCAGACCGTCATTTTTGTGCAATTTTTTATATTTAATTTGTTTATAAATATTGTAAATTACGGTATATAGTGGTAAAATATTACGGAATAAAAACAGTATACGGGGAGGTATGATGTTTTGCCGCTTGTACCGATGAAAACGCT